>JAUHXW010000355.1 GCA_030426705.1 Gammaproteobacteria bacterium | reverse complement strand
TGGTGAATAAAAACATTTCATTGCTTGAATGATGACCTTCTGAAAAAGCTATTGATGATGAAGTGTTTTATTATATAATGAGAATTATTATCATTTAAGTGTTTGTTATGTTGAAAACCGGAACCTTTGCCCTGATGCACTTTACTGTGGCCTTCTTGGTGGTTTATGCCCTGACCGGCAGCTTTGTGGTTGGCGGCGCAGTGGCTCTGATTGAACCTGCCATTAATACCATTGCTTTTTATTTTCATGAAAAAGTATGGCAACGGTTTGAAAACCAGCGCAAAATGGCATTATATTGAATGAACCTGGCTTATTGGGGAATAGCAGCGACCCATTTTGCCACGCCCAATGCTTCCATTACAAATTCGACAGAAAGGGCAGCCAGTATCATTCCCATAATCCGGGTCAATAATGAAGCGCCTGCGTTACCAATGATTCGAATAATTCCACCTGAAAGCAACAACAACAGCAGAGTCAAAACCATCACCAACAACATTACTGAAGTAGTAACCACCTGTTCTTCAATTGAATAAAGGTTGTTATCTGTGATTAAGATAACAGCCAGAATAGCACCTGGAGATGCCGTGGCCGGAACCGCCAAAGGGAATACCGCCACATCATGAAGCGGTTCACCTGTTTGTTTGGCAACACCAGAAGAAAAAATCATTTGTAAGCCAAACAAAAACAAAATCACGCCACCAGCCACTTGAAAAGACAGCAAACTGATACCCATTGCACTCAACAATATTTGACCAATCACAATGGCGCCAATCAATATAATTGTCGCATAAGCAATGGTTTTAAATGCGGTTTTTCTGCGTTCTTTGACCGTTAGGTTGGCTGTTAAACCAGCAAACAGAACCATGGTTCCTATGGGGTCCACAGTGGCCCAAATTATTAAAAAGTTATGGATGATGTTATCTGGCATATTGTTATCAGTTTTGAAACTACACTTGAACCTAACCTGGTTATTGGCTAAAAGAGACCTTTGCTTGATTCATGATCAAAGATTTCTAAAAGATATATGCCTTAAACCTTCGTTAATCAAGTTTCAGGAATTAAAACCGTTTCTTTTACATCTGTTTTTTGAGGACAATACCTCTAAAAATAAAGTTAAAGTACAATGACTTGCAAGTCTTCTGCCAACATGATTTCACCTGCATAATGCTTTTTGATGATAGCAACCGCCTGTTCTTTGACCGGATCACTGCGGGTCATAAAATGCGCCAATAACAGTCGTTTTGGCCTGGAATGCATCGCAATATAACCGATTTCAGAAGGTGGCATGTGTAATTGCCTGCCTACACCTTTATTTTCTTCCCTGATCACATTGTTCGCCACCAACAAATCAGTATCTTCGGCCAAAATTGCCAATGAGCGGTATTGGTTACTCATGTCGCCGGAAAAAGTGATGGAACAATCACCAATGTCCACCCGCCAAGCCACCGCAGCGATGGGACCATGATTGACGGCTATGCTTTTGGCACTGATGTCTTCACTGATTTTGAGGGTATGGATGACGCGTTTGTCCAACGGCGCATCATGGGCTTTGACTTTGTAATAGGTATCAATAGCGGCATCAAAATAACTGTATAAATAACGATAAGCCCCTTTTTTACTGAACAAATTTTCGACAAAAACAGTGGTATCAGGCATGCGCTGATTACCTGCAGGACCGGCCACCAACCAATCACGCTTGCGCTGACTGAAATAGAAACCTTTGATGTACTCAGGAAAATCAGCACTGTGATCGACATGTAAATGGGTCAATAATAGGGCATCCAAATCATTCAGCTTGGCTTCGGTTTCTTCAAATTGATGGGCGCTGCCACCACCAGCATCCACCAGCACGCGTGCCTTACCATTCACCCAAATCAAATGCGAAGAAGACACCCGACCATCTGAAAGCTCGGGACCACCGGAGCCCAAAACTTGCAGTTTGACCTGGTTGTCTTCACAGGATTGAGAATAAGAAATACAGGGCATGACCATCAAAAACATGATGCACAACCTGTACGCAGAGAACTTATCAGTCATTGTTTGTCTTTGGCTGTGGCCATCATCACCAAAATCAATGCCACTAAAGCAGGCAATCCCTGGGTAAAAATGATGCTGAACTTGGCCGTTAAACCACCAAATATGCCAGCAACCACAACACAAGCCAAAAAGAACAACTTGATGTCTGTCCTTTTGCTGATTAAGCCCCAAAACAACCCAGCTGCCAAAAAGCCATTGTACAAACCTTGATTCATGGCCAAGGTGGCAGACAATTCGGCAACCTCAGGTGTCATGTTAAAAATCTTTTGCCCAACAGGATGATTCCAGAAAAACATTTCCAACACCATAATACCGACATGCATGATGGCGACCAACGCCGTGAGAAAATTAGCCATTAATTTCATTATGTCTCCCAACTCAATTTAAATATTCATCATTATACCCATGTTCTTGTTTAACATGATCTGCTGTTAGAATGCTTCGCACGAAGTGACATTGCATCCACACAGTTCAATGCTAAAATAAAAACTAAATAAATCAATGATTTGTGGTTGTTGGCCTGGTTCCTGCTGCACAGACTGGCAACGAATATCGGACTTTCCGTCCCGGCTACTGCCACCCGCCCCATGAGCACTCTGGTGTGCGGGGCCACGCAAACAAGGCGTGGTGTGAATACTGGCAGGCCACCCGGCCCGCCCCGACTAGTCCCCGGGGGCAGAGGCCACGCAAAAACGGCGTTGGGTTTATCCCGCGCCGTTTTTGTTTTTTGTCCACCCAAAACACTGGTCCAACGCCCGGGCCGTTACCTATACTGGCTCGCATGGGAGCAGCCGAACCGACATTCGTGATCGTGGTAAAGCGCGATTGCCCCACCTGTGTGATGGTGGAGCCTGTGATCGCGCAGGCACAGGCACAGGGCCGTGGCCTGGCGGTGTGGTGCC
>JAUHXW010000025.1 GCA_030426705.1 Gammaproteobacteria bacterium | reverse complement strand
CGGATGGTTTCACCCAAAACCATATCGGCCACTGATGCACCGGGTGTGATGATGGGAAATACGTTGTCCTGCTGTGCCACTTCTACTTCAAGCACATAAGCGCCGGGATGTGACATCATGGTCGCTACTGCCGCAGACAGTTGCTCCCGCTTGCTGACTTTTTGGTTGGCGATGCCATAACCTTCCGCTATTTTGCCAAAATCCGGGTTACACATTTCCGTCGAGGCATAACGCTTGTCAAAATAAAGTTCCTGCCATTGCCTGACCATCCCCAAAAAATGGTTATTCAGAATGATCAATTTGACGGGTAATTGGTGTTGCATCAACACACCCAATTCTTGTATGGTCATTTGCACACCGCCATCACCCACAATTCCCACTACGGCACGTTCAGGACAGGCCAATTGTGCCCCTATGGCTGCTGGTAAGCAAAATCCCATGGTGCCCAATCCACCTGAGGTGATTGAACTGCGAGTTTGTTTGAATTCAGCATAGCGACAGGTAACCATCTGATGTTGTCCCACATCGGTCACAATGATTGGGCTTTCATCTCTTTGGTTTAAGGTGGCGATGACTTCTGCCATGTTGATTTGTTTGTTTGTTGGTGACAAATCCTTGTTGATTACTTGTTGTGTTTCATGTTGATGCAGTGTTTCAAATTGTTGCAACCAATGTGGATGTTTTCGGGTTTTTAATTGTTTCTGTAATTCCGGCAAGGTTTGCTTCACATCACCGAGTACTGCCACATCGGTTGCAACATTTTTATTGATTTCACTGGGGTCAATTTCAAAATGAATCACTTGCGCCTGTTTGGCATAAAAAGCCAAATTACTGGTCACCCGATCATCAAAGCGCATACCCACAGCAATCAATACATCACATTCATTGGTCAGCTTATTCGGTGCATAATTACCATGCATACCCAACATACCCACATATTGCGGATGATCGGTTGGAATCGCGGACAACCCCAAAGCGGTTGCTGCCAAAGGTGCACCAGTTCTTTCTGCGAAAGCCAAAAACTCCTGTTCTGCCCTTCCCAAAATCACACCTTGGCCAAATAAAACCAAGGGTTTTTTGGCTGAATTGATCAAACTGGCCGCTTGTGCCAAAGCCAATTGATTGGGTCTTGGGTTGGGTTGGTAACTGTTCAGCTGTTGGCATTTTTGATAGTGAAAATCCAGTGCGTCTACTTGAGCATTTTTGGTGATGTCAATCAACACCGGACCTGGTCGGCCACTGCGTGCCACATAAAATGCCTTGGCCAAAGCTGCTGGTATTTCACTGGCTTCGGTGACTTTGTAATTCCACTTGGTCACCGGCATGGAAATGTCCAGAATGTCGATTTCCTGGAAGGCATCTGTGCCCAACAAATGAGCAAACACCTGGCCAGTTATGCAAACCAAAGGCGTCGAATCCAGATAGGCATCGGCAATGCCTGTGATTAAATTGGTAGCCCCAGGGCCCGATGTGGCAATACAAACGCCCACCTCACCGGAGGCTCGGGCATAGCCCTGTGCTGCATGCACGGCACCTTGTTCATGACGCACCAAAATGTGTTCAAACTGACCTTCGAAATCCATCATCGCATCGTAAGTGGGCATGATGGCACCGCCGGGATAACCAAACACTTTTTTCACGCCTTCTGCCAGTAAACTCATGATGATGGCCTGTGAACCTGACACGGTTTGCGGAGTGACGTGTGCTGCCGGATGATTCAGTTCATGGACAGCTGTCGAAGTTAATGAAACAGTTTTCATGACCTCACCTCATTTTTTGATCTGTTGTTGTATTCAAAGTTAGCCGCCACATCATCAGCGATGACATTCAATTCGATGGTGTTTTGTTTCACTGGTGACTCTTGTGCCGTTGTGACTTGATCGGTTAAACAACCGGTTGAAGCCGAAGTCACTGTATGGGCATATTTGGCCAGCACCCCTCTGCTGTGTTTGGGTGCAGGTGCTTGCCATTGTTTGGCGCGGTTGTGAAGCACTGCTTCATCCACATGTAATGTCATTTGATTGTTTTTGGCATCAATGGTGATTAAGTCACCGTCTTCCACCAAAGCGATGGTTCCTCCGACTTGTGCTTCTGGCGTCACATGACCCACCACAAAACCGTGGGTACCACCGGAAAAGCGACCGTCAGTGATCAAAGCCACCTGGTCTCCCAAACCTGCACCTATAATCGCCGACGTGGGTTTCAACATTTCCGGCATCCCTGGTCCGCCTTTAGGACCCACATAGCGAATCACCACCACATCGCCAGCTTTGACCTTGCCTTGAGCAATGCCTTGGTTGACCTCGGCTTCGCTGTCGAAAGTCACGGCCCGGCCTTGGAAAAACTCACCTTCCTTGCCGGTGATTTTCGCCACCGCGCCTTCGCTGGCCAGGTTGCCTTTGAGGATTTGGATGTGCCCTGTCTCTTTGATGGGTTGGTCAAACAGATGAACCACATCTTGTGATTTGTCTAAAGGTTCGACCTGAGCCAAATTTTCAGCCAGGGTTTTACCAGTAACTGTCAAACAACTGCCATCCAACCAGCCCAAATCCAGCATGTATTTCATCACCGCGGGCACGCCGCCAACCTGATGTAAGTCTTCCATCAAATACTTGCCACTGGGTTTCAAGTCCGCCAGAAAAGGCGTGGTGTCACTGATGGCTTGTAAATCATCCAGTGTTAAATCAATTTCTGCCGCATCGGCAATCGCCAAAAAATGCAACACGGCGTTGGTTGAGCCACCCAAAACTGTGACCAGTTTAAAAGCATTGAGCATGGCGGTTTTGGTGACAATATCACGTGGTTTTAAATCACGCTCAATCAAACCATTGATGGCGGCAGCCACCTGTGCCATTTCATCCAGTTTTTCATGACTGATGGCAGGATTGGATGATGAATACGGCAGACTCATGCCCATGGCCTCGATGGCTGCTGCCATGGTATTGGCGGTGTACATGCCCCCACAGGCACCCGCACCCGGACAGGCTTTTTCAATCACTTGCTGGTAGTTGTCATCATCGATTTGACCGGCTACTTTTTCGCCCCAGGCTTCAAAGGCAGAAACCACATCAAGTTTCTTTCCTGCATGACATCCAGACGCAATGGTCCCGCCGTAAACCAGTAAAGCCGGACGGTTCAAGCGCAACATGGCCATCATCGCTCCCGGCATGTTTTTGTCACAACCCACCACTGTAACCAAGGCATCGTAGTGCATGCCCGCGACCACGGTTTCCATTGAATCTGCGATCAGGTCTCTGGATGGCAGCGAATAATGCATGCCACTGGTGCCCATGGATATGCCATCGGAGATGCCGATGGTGTTGAAAATCAAACCATTCAAAGGATACTGATCGACTGCCTGCTTGATGTTGGTGGCCAAATCATTGAGGTGCATGTTACAAGGATTGCCCTGATAACCGGTCGATGCGATGCCGACAAAAGGTTGATTCAGTTGTTCTGCCGTCAAACCAATGGCATGCAACATGGCTTTCGCCGCAGGCTGGCTGTCATCCTGTGTCACGGCTTTTGAATAGGGATTACGCGGTTTCATCAGGCGGCCTTGGTTTTTTTGTGGTTAACTTTTTGATGACGAACGACCTGATGGAATTGTTTTTGCAACTTCGCTCCAAAGGTGTCCTCCCAGTTCAGACTGAATGGATGCTTGTTGACAGCACCTATGGCTTTGATTTCCACCGCTGTACCAGTCAGAAAAGCACCTTCTGCACCGAAAACCTCTTCTGGTTTAAAATGTTTCTCTTCCACTTCAATATCATTGACTTTTGCCAGTTCCATCACAATTGAGCGGGTAATACCAGGTAAGATATTGCCCCTGGGTGGCGTGAACAGTTTGCCGTCTTTTTGCAGAAAGAAATTGGCACCAGAGGCTTCAGCGATGTAACCTTTCTGATCGATTAACAAGGCATCATTATAACCATCGGCATGCGCATCCTTCATTGCCAGAATGGAGTTCACGTAGTGACCGGAAACCTTGGCTTCCACATGACATGATTTTGGATCAGGGCGACAATATGGCGAGACTTTCATACTCAATTGACCTTCATCGAAGTATTGGCTCCAGTCCCAGGCACAGATGAACAAATGCGTCTTGTTTTCAGCTTGCAGACCCAGTTTTTCGTGGGTAAAAACCAAAGGACGGATGTAGGCATCCTGTAAATGGTTTTTTTCCAACAACTGATAAGTCAACTCAATCAATTCATCCACCGTGTAGTCGAGATCAAGATGCATGGTTTTGGCTGAATACAACAAACGCTCATAATGTTCCTGGGCGCGAAGAATCTTGGTGCCTTGGTCGGTGGCATAGGCTCTGATGCCCTCAAAGACACCGTTACCATAGTGAAATGATTGTTGGTACAAACCGGTTTTGCTGTCTCTGGCTAACTGCCATTCCCCGTCGTAGTAGGTCACTGTGTTGTTATCGTAGTACATAATCTCACTCTTTTTTAGTTTTGGTTTTTTGGAGTCATAAAATTAAAATCAAAAAAAAAGCCCTTCTTGGTGAGAAGGGCTTTTTTTGGATGAACCAATTGTTTGCCGAACTCACCACACACGTGGGCCGATAATCACGAGAATGACTACGACGACGTTAATGAGTTGAGTATTGGCTAATAAATTCATGTTCGGATTTTTTTGTTTATTTAAAATTTATCGTTTATAAAAATTGGTAAATTGCTTAAAAACTCAGGTTTTCTTTGCGGAACTTTTAAGCTCGTTTTGGCGTATGTTGGTTCATGAAAAAATGAATGTCAATACTTTTTTTAAAAAAAATGCTTATGTGATTTTGTTATAAAAAAATCCTTTTGAATATTGTGAAAGCTGTGTTAGCTTAGAAAAAGGCGTTCATTTTTTTGATGAACATAACACGTTTTTGTGACTTATTTTTACAAAATTGGAGGTTGCCATGAACCGGCAAGATATGACCTATAAGTCCTCCGGGACCAACAGACAGTTTCATCAAAACACTGAAATTAGTAACGCCCTCCTTTTGCTCCTCTCTCTCCTCCTCTTGATTCAACTTTAATATTCGAATCAAACACTTGAGACTGTTCTGACTCAACAGAACAACCCTAAATAAAATTAATAATTTGACGTGAAGCATTCGAAGCATTGACCTTTGAACCGTGCCTCGTTGCGTTTTGCTTTTCGTCATCTGGAGCAATAAAAATGAAACACATTAAAATTTTTGATACTACTTTGCGTGATGGTCAACAATGTCCGGGTGCCGGTATGAGTTACACCAAAAACATCGAATATGCGCAGTTGGCCAGCCAAATTAACATCGATATTTTGGAAGCAGGTTTTCCCAGTGCCAGCGCAGAGGACTTCAAAATCGTTAATCAAATTGCCAAGATGTATGCACAAAAAACCAGCAGTCCCAAAGTGGCTGCTTTGAGCCAATTGCGCGAAGACCAGGTCAAGCAAACCATTGATGCTTTGCAGCCCTTGATTCCATCTGATCGAGCCATTTTGCATGTTTATTTACCGGTAGCCCCCGAGTTAATGCAAGCCTCTTTGGGCAATTATGCCAACAATAAGACACAAATTTTGGCTGATGTAAGCCAGATGATTCAAATGGCGGTGGCTGCTGGTTGCGAAGTTGAATTCAGCCCTGAAGCCTATTCGCAAATGGCTGAAAACTTTGACTTCACCACTGAGCTGATTAGCACCGCCGTGGCCGCCGGTGCGACCACAATCAATTGCCCTGACACCATTGGGCGTGCCTGTTATTTACAAGGCGATGATTATTTCGTGAACCACATGAACATCCATGCTGACATCATCAAATCACGTTTCCCAAGTCGTGAAATCAACTGGTCTGTGCACTGCCACAATGATTTTGGGCTGGCTTTGGACAACAGCATGCGGGCTGTGTTTTCAGGTCCTGCCACGCAAGTTGAAGGTTGCTTCAACGGTATCGGTGAACGTGCCGGTAATGCCGCTTTGGAACAATGCATCATGTACATCAAAACGTTTGGCAACAGCCAGCCCAATGAATCATTCCAAACCCAATGCCGTACCCGGCACATCCGCAAAATCTCAGATTTTGTCAGTCAACACATGCTGGACAGACAACCACATTGGCCCATCAGCGGTGACAATGCCGCCAAACATTCTTCCGGTGGACACACCAATGCCATTTTAAAAAATTCACATGTTTATCAGCCGTTTCCGCCACGCGAAGTGGGACAAAGCATTTCTTTTGTTTTTGGACCGTTAAGTGGCAGCAATCATGCCCAATCTATCATCCGTAAACACGGCTTTGTCTGTGAAAATCATGAACGACAAACCATCATGCAATTCATCAAGGATTTTCACAAAAACCGCCGCAAGGGGCTGACAGATGAAGAGTTCATGCAAGCCTATTTCGCTTACCGATCACCCATCAAAGTCAGCGCAATCAGCTTTGAAACTTTCTATGATGAAAAGCATTTTGCCATGCAAGCACAAGTCTTCGGCGCAGATGAGCAGATTGACATAGTCTGCAAAGACAGTGACACCGCTACTACGGCTTTACATCGATTTTTAAGTGAACGTTTTGAACCTTTCAAAATTCAATCTTACCGCAGTGAATCCAAAGAACCAGGCCGACATGCCGATGCCTATGCAACCATTTCAATTGCGGTGAATGATGAATTTTATCGAGGCAAAGCGCATGACCACGACATCGAATCCGCTGCCTTAAAAGCATTGATAGACGCCTGTAACCAGTACTTGATTGCCGAAAACTATGGCATCAAAAACGAACAAGATGATTACCCCATCCAAGTTGGCATGAGAGATTGACCATGAAACAAAATATTGTAGAAAAAATTTGGCAACAACATGTGGTTCAACATGAATCGGGTTTTCCGGATGTTTTGCGCATTGATTTTGCCTTGTTGCATGAAGTGACTTCCGCGCAGGCTTTTGCGATGATTGAGGAGCAAGGGCTGTCCATTCAAAACCCCAAACAATTTTTGGCCACCATCGATCACAGCATCCCAACTCGCCAAAATCGCCATGAAATTTATGACCAAACAGCCAAACAACAAATCGAATTATTGAGAAACAATTGTCAAAAGCATGGAATCACCCTTTGTGATTTGGACAGCCAGCATCAGGGCATTGTGCATGTGGTTGGCCCTGAACTGGGTATCACTCAACCAGGTATGACCCTGGTTTGTGGTGATTCACACACCGCCACCCATGGCGCTTTTGGCACATTGGCCTTCGGCATTGGCACCTCAACACTGGCTCATGTGTTCGCAGCTGGCGCTATTTTAATGAAACGCCCCAAAGTGATGCGGGTGCACTTCACCGGACAATTACCAGCCAATTGCTATGCCAAAGACATGATCATGTATTTGATTGCGCAAATTGGTATCGGTGGTGCCACCGGACACGTGATTGAGTACACCGGCGAAGCGATTCAGGTTTTATCGATGGAACAACGCATGACCTTGTGCAATATGAGTATCGAATGTGGGGCGATTGCGGGTTTGATTGCACCTGATCAAACCACTTTCGATTACATCAAAAACCGCCCTTATGCGCCAAAAGGTGCTCAATGGCAAACAGCCACGGATTTCTGGAAAAGCCTACACAGCGATGTCGCTTGTGATTATGACCAAACGGTTGAACTCGATATCAGCCTTTTACAACCACAAGTCAGCTGGGGCACCAATCCGGAACAAACCATTGGTATCAATCAGGTCATTCCAACAGGCAAAATCAATTTCAATGAATCGCTGGATTATGTCAAACTGACAACGGCTCAACCGCTGGCCGGTCTGCCGGTTGATTGGGCTTTTGTCGGCTCCTGCACCAATGGGCGCATTGAAGACTTGCGGGTGGTCGCTCAAATACTCGATGGCCACCAAATTGCAGAACATGTCACCATGTACATCGTCCCCGGCTCAGAACAGGTGATGCAACAAGCTCAGGCAGAAGGATTGGATCAAATTTTCACCACAGCGGGTGCTGAGTTCCGTATGCCCGGTTGTTCAATGTGCCTGGGCATGAATGACGACAAAGTACCCGCTGGTTCACGGTGTATCAGCAGCACCAACCGCAATTTCATCGGCCGCCAAGGCACTGGCAGCATCACCCATCTGGCATCACCGGCAACTGTGGCCTATAGCGCTTTGGCAGGGTTCATCACCAGCGAATACCAAAACACTTACACCCAAAAGGAGGCTTCATGAATAAGCAAATAACCACCATCCAAGGCTTGTGCGCACCCATGATGATGGATGACATCGACACCGACATCATCATCCCGGCACAACATTTGACCCAAACCTCAAAAAGCGGTTATGGGCAACATGCTTTCGCGCGTTTAAAACAAGCCGATCCTGACTTTGTCCTCAATCAAAACAAATACCAAAAAGCCAAAGTGCTCATCACCGGTGATAATTTCGGATGTGGCTCATCCCGTGAACATGCCGTTTGGGCCATTCAGGAACTGGGTTTTCAGGCCATCATTGCGCCCTCATTTGCTGATATATTCAGCAACAATGCCCGTAAAAATGGCCTGGTGTTGATTGAACAACCAGTAACCCTTTGTCAACAGTGGGCGCAGCAGGCAAAAGACCATGAATTTCAGATTACCATTGATTTGGTGACAGCTAAAATTCAAGCGGGTAACGAAGCCTATCTTTTCGACATCAATCCATTCTTTCAGCATTGCCTGACCCATGGACACAGCGAGCTGGATTATTTGCTGTCACAGCAAGTAGCCATAACCCGTCACCAGCAGGCAGCCATTAATCAGCAATTGTTTATTGATTTCACAGGTGCGCCACAATGAGCGAGAAGATGATTGCAGTATTGCCCGGTGATGGCATCGGCCCGGAAGTGATGGCACAAACTTTGCGGGTACTTGAATGCGTTGCACCGGAAGTTCAAACTCAACATGGCCTAATTGGTGGCGCCGCTTATGTCGAACATGCCACTCATTTTCCTGATGAGACCAAACGATTGATTGATGATGCTGATGCGGTGCTATTCGGTTCTGTCGGCGGCCCGGTTGAACACAGTGATCAACCAAAATGGCGAAACTGCGAGGTTAACTCAATTCTGGCGCTGAGAAATCATCTCAACTTATCTGTCAATTACCGTCCGGCCAAGTTTTATCCTGCCCTGCAAAACATCTCGCCTTTGAAAAATTCAAGATTGGCCGGTTGCGATGAAATTCTGATTTTGCGTGAATTATTGGGAGACATTTATTTTGGTGAGAAAAAAACCTGGCATGAGCAAGACAACACCTATGCGCAAGACACTGCTAATTACGATGCCAAATTGATAGAACACATGGCTCATCAGGCCTTTCAAACTGCCGAAAAACGCTCCGGAAAACTCACCTCGGTTGACAAAGCCAACGTGCTCGACACTTCAAAATTGTGGCGTCAGGTGTTTGATCAAGTGGCCACAGATTACCCCAATGTCGTTCTTTCACACATGCTGGTTGATAACTGCGCCATGCAATTGATTCTGAATCCGGCACAATTTGATGTGATTGCCACCGGTAATTTGTTTGGAGATATTTTGTCAGATGCTGCCAGCGCCTTACCTGGCAGCCTGGGGATGATGCCTTCAGCCAGTTTCAGCCGCGATGGCAAAGGCCTGTATGAACCATCAGGAGGTTCAGCACCGGACATTGCCGGTCAGGATAAAGCCAATCCGATGGCACAATTGTTGTCTTTGGCCATGCTACTGCGGCATTCCCTGAACATGAATCAACAAGCCGAAGCCATCGAACATGCCATTGAAGAAACTTTAAATCAAGGCTTCCGAACCGCTGATATCATGCAGGATGGTTGTCATTTGGTTGGTACGACTGCTTTTACTAATCAAATCATACAAATTTTAATGACTTGAAGTCCAGTTAACCAGCTATGAAAAAGTCATGCACTCAGCCTTTGTATCATTGTGGCATAGGTTGAGGTACTGATTTCTTACGTATTCAACCGATTCATCAAATTTTTCATCTAAATGATACATGATTTTTTCTGACAGAATCGATTCGGGGTCATGGTGACCACTCCATTTAATTAATTGCAGTATTGCCGGGATTAAATCCAGGCCTTTTTCGGTCAAATGATAGAGTTTTTGTCGACCGTTTTCAGGATCTTTGCACTGTGTGACCAAACCATGTTCAGTGAGTTTTTTGAGTCTATTGGCCAATATATTGGTGGCCACGCCTTCATCACTTTCAATGAAATGTTTGTAACGGCAGCAGCCTTTGAAAAGCATGTCTCTGATAACCAGAAAACTCCACTTGTCCCCAAGAACTTCAAGTACATAAGTCATGGGACACAGGGTCAATTTATAGGGTGTATTTTGTGTCATGGTGAAAATAATACACAAATAACTTGCATTATGCAAGCATTTGAGTAAACTTGAAATCACTTTCATTTTGCAAGTAATAGAGGTTCCTATGAAAAAATACCTGTTCTTCTCAACACTTTCTTATACCTTGGTGTTCCTGACGATTGAGTTGATCATGTCAACCAAGCCTGGTTTCACCACCTTTGCTGGTTTCAACTGGCTGATTAACCAAGAGTTTATTAACTCAAGTCATCTGATCAGTTGCTTATTACAAGGGCTTACCTTAAGTTTTGCTGCATTCATTTATATGAATCCTGAGGACAAAATCAGCGGCGGTTTTCGATTTGGTCTGATCACTGGATTGTTGTTTGCCATCCTGGTTTTATTCAACATGATGTGGCAAGTTGATTCCAACATTTACCAATTCTTCGCTGATTCTTTGTTACCATTAACCACCTTATATATCTCGGGCTATGCTTTATCGGGATGGTTATTTGGTTTGATGTTTGAATTATTCACACCCGAACTGAAAAGTAATCGGGACCTGTGGTCTTTGGTTTAAATAGTCGGCTGAGCCTGTCGAAGCCTTACGACACACTTCGACGGGCTCAGTGTACTTCTACTTGTAGGCTGTATTTCATCAAGCCAACAAATCCTGATAAACATCGTGTTTATTGATAAATGCCGCCACAAAAGAGCAGCTGGGAATAACTTTGAGATGATTCACTCGGGCATAAGCCAAACCATACTTAACCAACTCAGTACCTATGCCTTTACCTCCCAATTCCCTGGGAACAATGGTATGGTCATACTCAATCACTCCATCATTTAACACATAAGACATATAACCCACATGTCCTTCCAAATGTATTTCAAAACGTTGTTTTTGTTTATTGTGCTTGATTGTTTTTAACATAGAAATTTACTCTTTTAAGGTTTTAAAAATATCATCAAATTTATGATACCATGTGTGATTTTAAATAGACCTATTTGGGGGAAATAATGAAACCACATAAGACTGCTTTATTCACCATACTGTTAATTTTTAGCCTTTGTAGTTTGGCCGAAACTTACACCTACACCGGCCCAAACTTTGTAGACGTTTATGGTTCCTACAGCACTTCAAACCAAATTTCTGTAACATTTGAGCTTCCACAAGCTGTGCCACCAAACACACCTATGACCGATTATACTGGAGAAGTTATTTCATGGTCATTTTCAGATGGTCAGCAAATTTTGGATGAAAATAACGCTTATATTCCTTATTTCAGGTTCAGTACCAATGCATCCGGTCAACCTGATGAATGGTTGCTTTCAGCTTATGAAATCATTCTTGCCAGAGGCGCCATGCCATTATCTGTCATAGAAACCGCTTTTTCTATCGACGTACTACAACAAGACTTTGGCTCGCAAGATTTTAACTGCCTGGAATTTAACGGACCGAATGGCTGGTGTTCATCAGGTTTTTCAGATAACATTGATTCAGGTCATTATTTTTCAATAGCACCAGCTTCCGCAGTCGGAGATTGGACAGGTGGTCAAGGTGGTACGCCACAAGCAGCCACTCCGGTACCTGCAAACAGCCTTTGGGCTATGCTCCTTTTGGGGGCCTTGTTTCTGACTTTTACTTACTACAGATCACAAAAAATCAAATAAGTCATAGAAACAGACTAAGCATAAATCTCTCCTCGTTCCCACGCTCCAGCGTGGGAATGCATATTCCTCGATGGGCCATCTTCATCACCTATAACAAGGACAAAAACATGTTGGTGTAAACGCTACAAAATTTTCTGCAAACCAACTTAGGCGTTCCCACGCTGGAGCATGGGAACGAGTCAGCAAATGCTATTAAATAATGGCTATTTCTTTACAGAATTTAAAATAAATTCATCAAATTGGGCCGTTGTAAATCAACCATAATTTTGACCCTATTGGTACATCAACTTTTTCAATATCCAACAACATGCAATGATATTCATACTTCTTTGGTTTAGGAATTATCATTGGTATTTGAAAGTGTGCTTGACAATATACTTGCTTACCTTCTGGTGTTTCAATCAAAACTTCCTCTTTGGTTTGAAAACTAAACTTATCCTCAGGAAAAAAAGGGCTTATTACCAAACCTCTACCAGAGATATAGAAAGTTTCTTTAATAATGGCTAAGAGTTTTTTCATTTTTCAATGCTTTGAGAATTTTGCCTAACCACCTCAAACAAAGTCACGCCAGTGGCCACTGAAACGTTGAGGCTTTGTACTTTACCGGCCATGGGAATATGAATCAAATGGTCGCAGGATTGTTTGACCAAATGGCGCAGGCCTTTGCCTTCATTGCCCATCACAATGGCCACAGGGCCAGTCAAGTCAGTTGCAAAAAGATTCTGGCTGTTTTCCTCTAAAGCCGTGCCGTAAACCCAAACACCGGCTGCTTTGATGGCTTCAATGGCGCGCACCAAATTGGTGACCTGAAAAATTTCCAGGTGTTCCACTGCACCGGCAGCGGTTTTGTGGGTGATGGGCGTGATCGATGCTGATTTGTCTTTGCTGAACACCACCGCAGTCACACCAGCGGCATCGGCACTGCGCAGACAAGCCCCGAGATTTCTCGGGTCTTCAATGCAATCAAGCACCAAAATCAAAGGATTATCCCAGCTTTTCAACTGTTGTTTAAGTTCTTTTTCAGTTTTCAAAGCCACCGATTGTATTTTGGCCACCACCCCTTGATGGCGGTCATGACACATTTTGTCGAGTGATTGTAAATTGACCCGATGCAAAGGTAAACCACTGCGCTCAACCTCATGTAATAATTTAAGCAATCGTTTGTTTTTGGCATCCTGCTGCAACCAGATCTCCTTCACTTGGTCACCTGCTTTCAATGCCATTTCAACGGCGTGGATGCCAAAAATTAAATCATTCATCTCGTTCTTAATCCGCTCTTGCTATTCCAGTCACTTAAAGTGTCGTCATTCCTGCGCAGGCAGGAATCTTTTTTTATAGTCCAAACATAAGTTGTTAACTAATAATTTTTTCCCACAAATCCTTCCATTCATGACTTTCTTTTTCAATCAAATTTATTTTCCATTGCCTTTTCCACGCTTTAATCTGTTTTTCTCTGATTATGGCTTCTTCCATACTTTCATGTTTCTCAAAGTATACCAGTCTTTTGATGTGGTATTTTGAGGTATGCCCTTGAGTTTCAGAGTTTTTATGTTGCCAAGTTCTTTGAATCAAGTTTGAAGTAACTCCAACATAAATTGCACCATTTTTCTTACTTGCTAAAATATATACATATGGTATTTTGCTGTCCACTTTGTTCAACCCTTATCCTAGCCATTCCTGGAAAGGCAGGAATTTTCTTAACTTAAAGTTTATCGTGCTTTTGCATAAGATTCCTGCCTACGCAGGAATGACGGTTTTACGCTTGTTACTTCTTCAGCGTTTCCTGCGCTTTTTCCCTTTGCCGGATTTTTTCGATTTTTGTTTTTTAACTTTTTTACCTTGAGGCTCTGTGGTGTCTTTATTGGGTAAGACATCCCCTTGGGCATTAAGTTTGGCCACAAAGTCAAAATCAATTTTTCGGTCATCCAGATCAACGGCAGCAATTTTAACCACCAATTTATCGGTCAATCGGTAGATGTTACCACCTCTCTCACCGGTCAATTGGTGCTTGATGCCATCGTAGTTATAGTAATCATTGGGCAGTGAAGTCACATGCACCAGACCATCGACCTGATACTGATCCAATTGAACAAACAAGCCAAAGCGGGTCACACCGGAAACCGTGCCCTCCATTTCCTCACCGATGAATTGTTGCATAAACAAGCATTTCAGTCGGGCATCCACTTCACGTGATGCGTTTTCAGCACGGCGTTCGGTCATCGAACATTGCTTGTTCATTTCTTCGGCACGCGCTTCGGAATAGCGATAGTTTTCGCATTTGTGATAAACAATGTGGTCTATGGCTCGATGCACCATCAAATCCGGGTAACGCCTGATGGGTGAAGTGAAATGTGCATAGTGGCTCAAGGCCAAACCAAAGTGGCCAGCATTTTCGGCTTCATAAGTGGCCAATGATTGTGAGCGCAGAATCACTTGTTCTATCAGGTTTTTGTCTTCCCGGTGCTGTATCTGGTTCAATAACTTGGCCAAATCTTTGGGTGAAGGACTGTCCTTGAAGTTGGGTGTCACGCCCAAGCCTTTGAGGAAAGCGCGCAGGTCTTTGACCTTGCTTTCAGGTGGTTGGTTATGACAGCGGAAAGAAGCCGGTACGCCATGTTTTTCGATGAACTTGGCCGCACAGACGTTGGCCGAAATCATAAAATTTTCAATCAGCTTATGCGCATCATTGCGGATATAAGGCTGAATGTCATCCACCATGCCATCTTCACCGATGTGGATAAACACATCGGTTGAATTGAATTCTATGCCACCACGGGCATGCTTTTCCTGTTGTAAAATTTTAAACAAGTGGTATTGGTGTTGTAGCGATTCGGTGACTTTATCAGACCATTGCTTGCTGTTATCACCCTGGTCCAAAAACGCCCAGGCTTCATCGTAGGTGATACGCGCATGTGAATGCATCAGGCCCCGGTAAAACTCATAGGACATGATTTCACCAGCGCCATTGATGTGCATGTCACACACCATACACAAGCGGTCAACATTGGGGTTCAGCGAACAAATACCATTGGACAATTCCAGTGGCAACATCGGAATCACCCGACCAGGAAAATAGACCGAAGTACCGCGGTTATAAGCTTCTTTGTCCAGCGGTGTGCCGGGTTTCACATAACTGGAAACATCCGCAATCGCCACCAACAATCGATAGCCCTGAGGTGTAGGTTCAGCATACACCGCATCATCAAAATCCCGCGCATCGGCGCCATCAATGGTGACTAAGGGCAAATGTCT
>JAUHXW010000354.1 GCA_030426705.1 Gammaproteobacteria bacterium | reverse complement strand
AGCAAATTTTTTTGTTGCCAAGCTTTATTATTGATTTTAACCATAATTTAATTCACGAGTTTGAAAAAAAGCATATAATTATGCGCTTTTCAAAATTTAATACAAGTGGGTATGGCTCAGACACAAGCCAAAGATTTGTCCGGTTGCATGGTGGCTTTGGTAACACCTATGAACGCTGATGGCAGCATCAATTTTGATCAATGGCAACAATTGATTCAATGGCATGTTGCCAACAAAACTGATGCCATCATCGTGGCAGGAACCACTGGCGAGTCGGTATTATTGGATACCAAAGAAATTGACCAGTTGAGCCAACAAGCCGTGCAACTATGCCAAAACACAGCAACTCAAGTCATCATTGGCACGGGCGGTATCGACCCCGACAAAGTGATTGCTGCCAATCAACAGGCCCAAAGCAACGGTGCCGCAGCTGTACTGGTGGTTACGCCTTATTACCTGACGTTGAGTCAGGAGGCACTTTACCAGCATTTTAGCTACATCGCCGAGCACAGTGGATTACCGATTATTTTGTACAATGTACCGTCACGGACTGGCATAGATTTACATGCAGCCACCACCAAGAAATTGGCAAAAATTGATAACATCATAGGCATCAAAGAAGCCAAAGCAGATATGAAGCGTGTTGCTGAATTAACGAAAAATAAAAATTTTGCAGTATTATCAGGTGACGATGGCAGTTTTGTTGAAGCCATGGCTCTGGGCGCTCATGGCGTCATCAGTGTGGCAGCAAACGTCAGACCACAAGCCATCAAAACCATGTGTAGTCAAATACAGCTTGGAAATGTTGAGCAAGCCAGACAAATGAATAAACGACTGGTTTCGCTGTATGATTTTTTATTTCATGAACCCAACCCATGTCCGGTAAAAAGTCTCATGCACCATACAAATATGGTATCATCTGGCATCCGTAAACCTCTGGTCTTGACACAACTCAAAATGAACCAGGTCAGACCATTGACTCAACCCATTATTCAGGAGTTTAACTCAAAATGAATGCTATGCTTAAAACCTTGTGTATCATCAGCCTCAGCCTGTTGTTGATTAACTGCAGCAGATTGGTCAAGGAAGAACCCTATTTACAAGCTCAGGAGACTGAGGGCTTACAAGCTGTTGAAGGTTTTGATATGCCACGAACCAGTCATGGCCTCGATGTACCTGAAGTACCTGCAGAAGCAGCCAATGCAGCGCCAGATTCAAGACCACCAGAAATGTCCTTTGCTCGCAAACGCAGCGATGATGAAAATGTGGTTATCATAGAATCCAATGGCATGCCTACGATTGAAGTTTATAATGACAAGGACGCCTGGGACTTGATGTTAGGTGATCATGGCTACAATTGGCAATTACTGGATGAAGACCCAGAAAACTGTCAGGCCACATTCCGTTTCTATGACCCCATCATTGAAGAAGTGGAAAGCACCAATTTTTTCAAAAAATTATTTTCCATCAACAGTTCATACATCGACCGTTCAGGCGAATATGTTTTGACTTGTTTGAAATTACCGCAAAAACAACAAATATGGTTACAAACGTTAGACTTTGAAGCGCCTTCTGCTTATGTTGTTGATGATTTGTTTAACCATATTTTCGATGCTGCAACTGAAGGTTAAAGACATTATTTCCAATAAAAAAGGCGCACTCGGCGCCTTTTTTATTGCGTTTTTTGCGGAAAGTAATCAATCATCCCCTCGATCCAACAGGTGTTCCTTGTCTTTGACCTGTGCCCAGTCATCGGCGTCATCAGGCGCTTCCTTCATTTCTGTAATCACTGGCCAAACTTCTGACAACTCCTTGTTAATTTCAATGAATTTCTCTTGCCCTGCAGGCAAGTCATCTTCGGGGTAAATAGCTTCTATCGGACATTCCGGCTCACACAAAGTACAATCAATACACTCTTCAGGATCAATGACCAAAAAATTGGGGCCTTCATGAAAACAATCCACTGGACACACTTCTACACAGTCGGTGTATTTACACTTGATACAGGCTTCAGTCACCACAAAAGTCATTCATTTGCTCCTTGATTTGTTATAATGGCGAATTATACAACAAGCCGATATTTCATCGCCAATAAACTTGCTTAATAACAACCTCACAACATACAGCAAAAAAGAACACAGACTACCCCTCGCCGAAATCCATCCTGCTGCCAAGAAAATCATTCAAAAACTGGTAGACCATGGTTTTGAGGCCTATCTGGTGGGCGGTGCAGTGCGTGATTTGTTGTTGGGTTTACATCCCAAGGATTTTGACATAGCCACCGATGCCACGCCCGAAGAAATCAAACATATTTTCAAAGGCAAATGTCGCATCATTGGTCGCCGTTTCCGACTGGCACACATTTATATGGGCAACAGCATTTATGAAGTGGCCACTTTTCGTGGCAGCGATCCTGGTGATCGGGTCATTAAAAAAGGGCAAATCATTCGCGACAATGTGTTTGGTTCCATTGACCAGGATGCCATCCGCCGTGATTTCAGCTGTAATGCACTGTACCTTGATTTACTGGAAGAAAATATTCTGGACTTTGCCGAAGGTGTCAAGGACTTAAAAAGTGGCGAACTTAAACTGATTGGCAACCCAAACAAGCGTTTTGTTGAAGACCCAGTCAGAATGCTCAGAGCCATTCGCTTTAATGCCAAACTGGGCCTGACGATTACCGATGAGTTGAAGCAAAACATCATCAGCAACAGACACAATATACACAAAGTACCGGCTGCCAGGCTATTTGATGAAGCGGTGAAATTATTCCATTGCGGTCACATGGAAATTGCCTTTGGCACTTTACGTGAACTTAAAATGCTCGAGTTATTGTTCCCCAATGCAGCCAAAATAGTTGATAAACACCCAGTCTGGCACGATTTTTTAATCACCGCATTCAAGAATACTGACAACCGCTTGAAAAACGGCTTGTCGGTTACGCCGG
>JAUHXW010000353.1 GCA_030426705.1 Gammaproteobacteria bacterium | reverse complement strand
TGTTCGGCAAACCTTGGCCAGGCACCTGCGAAGCAGGCTGCACTGGGAGCGGGAATACCCAACACAGTGCGCTGTACCACCGTTAATAAGGTGTGTGGTTCGGGCATGAAAACTGTGATGATGGCGCACGATACCATCAAAGCAGGATCTGCTTCTTTGGTTATTGCTGGAGGAATTGAGTCCATGACTATGGCGCCTTATCTCTTACCAAAAGCCCGTGGTGGTTACCGCATGGGCCACGCGCAAATGCTGGATCACATGTTTTTTGATGGATTACAAAATCCATACGATGGCAACATGATGGGTACATTTGCTGAAACATGTGCTGATAAATACAGCTACAGCAGAGAAGCACAAGATGAATTTTCAGCCGAATCTGTCAGACGTGCCATGAATGCCATGGAGTCAGGTGCTTTTGATGTTGAAATAGCTCCAGTTGAAGTCAAAACCAGAAAAGATTCTGTGGTCATCAACAAAGATGAAGAACCTCCCAAGTGTGATATCAGCAAAATACCTAATCTGCGACCCGCTTTTCGACGTGAAAATGGCACAGTGACAGCTGCCAATGCCTCGAAAATATCTGATGGTGCATCAATGACATTATTGGCATCAGCTGACTTTGTGGAAAAAAACAATCTGGAACCTTTGGCAAAAATAGTAGGTCATCATCAATTTGCTCATGAACCAGAATGGTTTACAACAGCACCAGTAAGTGCCATGAAAAAATTGATGGAAAAGATTAACTGGTCCGTTGAAGATGTTGATTTATTTGAAATTAATGAGGCTTTTGCTGTGGTCACTATGGCTGCCATGGACGAGCTTAATATTCCGCATGAAAAGGTCAATGTAAATGGTGGAGCTACAGCTTTAGGACATCCCATCGGCGCATCAGGAAATCGCATTTTAGTGACTTTGATACATGCCCTTAAACATCGTGGCCTGAAACGCGGCTTGGCTTCTTTATGTATCGGTGGTGGTGAAGCAACTGCCATTGCAATTGAGATAGTCTGAATAAGATCATTGCCAACATGAAAATCATCAAAACCCAAATAGAAACGTCATCGAGTCAGTTTAATGAAAACCGTCAGTTTATGACAACTTTGGTTGATGATTTGATAGCGAAATTGAAACTAACAGCTCAAGGTGGCTCAGAACGTTCCAGAAAAAAACAAATTGCACCCATGGCTGCTGAAGGGATGTATCAGGATGCAGCGCCTGCTGCCGGTATGGTGGCTGGCATTGGCATGGTACATGGTCAGCAAGTGATGATTGTGGCCAATGATGCCACGGTTAAAGGTGGAACTTATTTCCCCATGACCGTCAAAAAACATTTGCGGGCACAGGAAATCGCATTGGAAAACTTGTTGCCTTGTGTCTACTTGGTAGATTCAGGTGGTGCTTTTTTACCTTTGCAAGATGAAGTATTTCCAGACAAAGAACATTTCGGTCGTATTTTTTATAATCAAGCGCAATTGTCTGCCAAAAACATCCCGCAAATTGCCGTGGTGATGGGGTCTTGCACAGCAGGTGGTGCCTATGTGCCAGCCATGTGTGATGAAGCCATCATTGTCAAAGAGCAGGGGACTATTTTTTTGGGTGGCCCGCCTTTGGTCAAGGCTGCTACAGGTGAAGTGGTTGATGCTGAATCATTGGGTGGCGCTGAAGTGCACTCTTCACAATCGGGGGTAACCGATCACTTTGCTGAAAATGACCAACATGCCTTACAAATGGCAAGAAACACCTTACAATTTTTAAATCGGCCGAAATACGACTGGTTAAAACAAAAAACACCCAGAGAACCGCTTTATCCCAGCCATGAACTGTATGGTATTATTCCACAAAGTACGCGCATTCCTTATGATGTCAAAGAAATCATTGCGCGCATTGTAGATGGATCAGAGTTTCAGGAATTCAAAGCCAAATACGGCACCACTTTAGTTTGTGGTTTTGCTCATATCAATGGCTATCCCGTCGGCATTGTGGCTAATAATGGTATTTTATTCGCAGAATCGGCTTTGAAAGGAGCGCACTTTGTTGAGTTGTGTAACCAACGTAAAATCCCATTGGTGTTTTTGCAAAACATCACTGGTTTTATGGTTGGGCAGAAATATGAAAACGCCGGTATCGCCAAAGATGGCGCCAAAATGGTGACTGCAGTAGCCTGTGCGCAAGTACCAAAATTTACTGTAGTCATAGGTGGATCTTTCGGAGCTGGTAATTATGCCATGAATGGTCGTGCTTACCAGGGTCGGTATTTATGGATGTGGCCTAACGCGAGAATTTCCGTGATGGGCGGTGATCAGGCGGCTTCTGTATTAACCACAGTTAAGCAGGATGGTATGGACAGAACAGGTCAACAGTGGGATGAAACTGAAAAAACTGAGTTTTATGAAAAAATTAAAAGCCAATATGAAGATCAAGGCCATCCATACTATTCAACAGCACGCTTATGGGATGATGGAGTGATTGATCCAGCAGATACCCGTCAAATATTATCCCTTGCCATCGAAGCCAGCACCAATGCGGATGTTGAAACCGTACAATACGGTGTTTTCAGAATGTAACAGAGAATTTGATTATGTTTAGCCCCTTCCAAACCATTCAATTAAAAAAAAATAAAAGTGGTGTGGCTTACGTCACCATGAACCGTCCTGATGTCCACAATGCATTTAATGCAGTAATGATTGATGAGTTGACTCAATGTTTCAAGCAATTAAATGATGACAAAGCTGTTCAAGTTATTGTTTTACAGGCCAATGGGAAATCTTTTTCTGCAGGGGCAGATATAAATTGGATGAAAAGCATGGCACAAGCCACTGAAGAAGAAAATAAAATTGATTCTGAAAAACTGGCTGCATTGATGCGCACCATTAACTTCAATGCCAAAGCCACCATTGCCAAGGTACAGGGTTTGGCACTGGGCGGCGGTGTTGGTTTGGCTTGCTGTTGTGAT
>JAUHXW010000352.1 GCA_030426705.1 Gammaproteobacteria bacterium | reverse complement strand
TGCATTTGGATGGCTTGCTCAAGCCCAGTACCAGGAATTCTCATGGCATGCATGGCAATATCACCTTCATTAAGTTCGGGAATAAACTCTGAGCCCAACCTTGTCGAAAGCCAACCAGCAAAGCTAACCAATACCATAGCACCAACTAATACCAACCAACGCAGCTTAATGGCTGCTTTTAACATGGGTTGATAGATTGATTTGGCTCCACGGATGATAAAGCTTTCCTTTTCACTCACCTTGCCATTCATGAATATGGCAACGGCGGCAGGAATAAAAGTGAATGAAAGCACCAATGCAGCCAATAAAGCCATCACCACGGTCGATGCCATGGGATGAAACATTTTACCTTCCACACCAGTGAGCGAGAACAATGGAATATAAACGACTGTAATGATTATCACACCAAACAAACTCGGGCGAATCACTTCATTGGTTGCGGTAAATACCAGTTCAAGACGTTCTTTTAAAGGCAATGTGCGATTACCTTTCTGGGCTTCAGCCAGTCGCCTGATGGAGTTTTCGATGATAATCACCGCCCCATCCACAATCAAGCCAAAATCCAATGCGCCCAAACTCATTAGATTGGCCGAAACGCCAGCCTCGACCATGCCACTGATGGTGGCTAACATAGCCAAAGGTATAACTGCAGCCGTGATCAAAGCAGCCCTAAAGTTTCCCAATAAAAGAAACAAGATCACTATGACCAGCAAAGCACCTTCAGCCAGGTTCTTTTGTACAGTCCAAATGGCTTTATCAACCAAGGTTGTTCGGTCATACACTGAATCAATCATCACACCATCAGGTAAAGTGCTTTTGATCTCATCAATCTTCTTGGCCACCGAAAGTGCAACTACTCTGGAGTTTTCACCAACCAACATCATGGCCGTTCCAAGCACTGTTTCCAGGCCACCTTGAGTGGCTGCACCGGTGCGCAATTCCTTACCAATACCCACATCAGCAATGTCCTTGATTTTAATCGGAGCATGATCGATATTCTTAACCACCACATCCTCTATGTCTTGAATGGTTTTTAGTTGACCGGGTGATCTGATGAGAATTTGCTGACCATTGGTCTCAACATAGCCTGCGCCCACATTGGCATTGTTCAATTCAAGTGCCTGGCTAATATCTACAAAAGATATTTCATAACTTAGCATTTTCTCAGGGCTGGGATTGACATGGTATTGCTTGTTAAAACCACCAATACTGTTAACCTCAGTAACACCTGGAACCAGTGACAGTTGTGGTTTAATGATCCAGTCTTGAATTTCTCGAAGTTCTGTTGAGTCAATGGTCGTTCCATCTTCCTGGACATAACCCTCTTCGGCTTCAACGGTGTACATGAAAATCTCACCCAAGCCGGTAGCAACAGGACCCATCTCAGGTTCTAAACCTTCTGGTAATAATCCTTTGATGGCACCTAACCTTTCATTAATGAGGTTTCTGGCAAAGTACAGATCGGTGCCTTCTTCAAAAACAACTGTTACCTGCGATAACCCATAACGGGATAAAGATCGGGTATAGGACAGTTTGGGTATCCCTGCCAGAGCAGTTTCAACCGGATAAGTAATCCTTTGTTCAGCTTCAAGTGGTGAAAACCCGGGTGCTTCTGTATTGATTTGAACTTGAACATTGGTGATATCAGGAACTGCATCTATCGGTAATTTCTGATAATTCCATACGCCTGTCCCAATCAACAGCAAAACACCTGCCATCACCAACCAGCGCCTCTTGATAGAGGCTTTAATAATTGATTCAATCATTGTATCCTCCTTCAGTGATCGTGCGAAGCGCCTGATTTTTCTATATCAGCCTTAATTAGGTAACTGTTCTCAGAGACATACTCATCTCCAATACTGAGCCCAGATAGAATTTCAGTGAACTGACCATCTGTGCGACCAGGTTTTACAACATGTGCAGAATAAGTCTGCCCATTTTTCACAAACACCACAGAATTGTTCTCAATGATTTGAATGGCTTTGGTGGGAACCACCAAATCTGCCTGAGTGGTGTTAACACTCACATGCCCTGAAACCAATAATCCAGTGGTCCATTCTTGAGTCTGATTATTGATCAACACTCGGGCAATGGAGTATGGCTTTTCATTCTGAGATGGAATGATGTGTTCAATTTCAGCAACCACAATATTATCAGACCCAGAAATCATTACATTCTGACCACTTTTAATTTGACTCAACTGGCCAGGGAAAACTTGTAACTCTGCCCAAATCTTATCGAAGTTAGCCACGGTAAAAAGCACTTGATCAAGCGCCATTTCACCGGGATTGGCGTGTCTGGCTACAATTACACCAGGCATAAGGGCTTTGATGGGGTATTTTTTCAGACTTTCGTTAGATTCTACAAAAGCCAACGTGTCTCCCACTTTGACAGTATCTCCAATTTGAACATTGACATTAACTACTGTGCCAGGGAATCTGGCTCTGATGTGGCTTACTTGACTGGGGTCGTTAACTGTTTTGCCATAAACTTTTAATTGTTCATTGATGACTCCAGATGTGGCTATTTCAGTCTTGATCATCGACTTTCTGGCGGTCTCATCATCAATGATAACCATTTGTTCATTCTCATCATGGTCATCTCCATCAGTATGGTCACCGGAAGTCAAAGCCATTGATGTAAAAGAGAGCAAGAAAAATAATATGGATATTTGTAATAGAATTGACTTCATGAGTCACCTCCTTGGGGTTGTTGGGTTTTGATGTAAATGGGTTCTGCCATAATCCGTTCTAATTGAACACCGTATTTCAGAACATCAGTGGCGGTATCAATCAATGACTTCTTGGATTGGATCAGATCCGCTCTGGCCGCTGAATATTCTAGATACCCATACCTGCCGTCTAAATAGGCCTCTCTGGTCAATTCAAGGGCATGTGAGAGTGCTGGAATGATTTCATCTTCCAATGCCGTGTACCTTTCAATTGAAGCTTCCCTGAGTGAATAAAAATC
>JAUHXW010000351.1 GCA_030426705.1 Gammaproteobacteria bacterium | reverse complement strand
TGCTGATGAATAGGGTTCAGTCTGTTTTTCCAAAATACTTAATATTTTTGTCATGTTGTGTGGTGACTCAATGACAAAATGAAGGAATGGAGTCAAGTACATCTATAACCTCAAAAAGTCCTGAGCCGTGTAGTAGCCAGCATTTTTCCCTGTTTGGGTAATGATGTTGAAGCAAATTTGGGCCATGTCTTCGGGCTTGGCCAATTGCCCTTGTTCGTGGAGCTCTTGCCACATATCGACCATAGGAAAATCGGCTTTGTTTTGAGCGCGGATTTCGACTTGCATGCCAGTATCCATCACGCCGGGATTGATGATCATGCAATCAATAGGATGTTCACAACTCTTCTGTTCAGTCGCTGTGGTATCGATAAATCGTTCAAAAAAGGCTTTACTGGCTGAATACATGGCCAATCCCGGAATGTCTCGTCGGGCTGCGCCAGATGAAATGTAGGTTATGGTTTTTTTGCATGAAACCTTTTGAAATGAAGTGATAAAGGCTTTTAACAGTAAAATCGTGGCAGTGATGTTGATGTTGATGTGTTGCAAAATGGTTTTTTCTTCAGCTTGTAACATTGAACCGAAAGGGGGCAATACAGCGGTATTGACTATCAGGTTGATGTTTTGCCATGTTTGGCTTTCAGATTTAAAAAAGGTCTGCTTAAAAATTTTATATGCTTCATCCGGTTGATTGAAATCAACTTTGACATGGGCTGAGCCTTTGCCACTGCGTGAAAATTCTAAAACCTGATGGTTTTCCTGATTAAAGACTTTGACCAATTCGGCACCCAGGCCTTTTGATCCGCCTGCTATGAATGTTAGTTGTTTCATGGTGTTTGGGCATCAATGTGGTTTTGCTCAATCAGGTATCGAAACAATTCATCATCGATTGCTTCAAAACTCTGATTGTTACAAACCCGTTGGGCAAACTCTAGGCTTGTTAAATGGCTTTCTCCATTGACAAACAAATGTGCCTTGTTGTTGCCAATAACATGGTAAGCAAAGGAAGCAAAAGGGCTTTTTTGCCAAAGTCTGGAGTCAGCTGTTGTCATCGCGTCATCATCATTTTCCAGCAAGCGATAGCCTGTGACCAAACGACCAAAATATTCAGCGATTTGGTCATCTGTAGCCTGGCTTAATTCGCTCAATATTTGACGCAGGTAATGAACTTCGTGTTCACCAATGGCAGCATTGTGGTTTAGATCACTGACTGCGTCCTTAAAACGCAGCTGTGTTGGCAATTCATTGGCATACATTTCTACCACGTGACTGAGTATTTCTGCATTGGCTGGCGCACGCAGGCCAATGGAACAAGTGACACAATCATCTGATGTGGAAATACCATGATGTGGAATCTCAGGTGGTAAATACAACACATCGCCAGGATTGAGTTCAACTGTGTGTTGTGGCTGATAATTTGCTATAACGGCCAATTCACTGTCTTCCACCATTTCGGCATCCAACAATGGTTGGTCATCATAAGACCACCTGCGTGTGCCTTGAACCTGAACCAAAAATACATCATAGTGATCGGTATGAGCGCCGACCGAAGCTCCATTGGGTGCAAAGGACATCATCAAATCATCAAAACGCCAATTTTTAATAAATGGAAACCATGACATGATGTGCATGGCTTTGGGATACCATTTTTCAATGTCTGATACCAATAAAGTGGGTTTCAATTGTTGAACTTCTTCCCAGGCCTCTGGCTCATCATAAATGGCCTGATAACGCACATCGTCTTCAGAATACACAATGCGGGATTGCACATTTTCATCAGCTGCCAACTCGAATAATTGTTCAATATTGGGTAAACAGTTTAAATCAATACTTGTGTTGCGAAATAGATAGGGCGAACGTTGCCAGCGAGCTTGGAAAAACTCACTGGCAGTGATGTTTTGACCATCAAAAACGTTTGGCTTGGTCTTTGGCATTTCCGAGGTAGTTGGCTGGTGTCATTTGCATCAGGCGCTCTTTGGCATCATCTGGAATGTCCAAACCCTGGATGAAAATTTGCATTTGTTCCTGATCCACTTTATGACCACGGGTTAATTCCTTGAGCTTTTCATAAGGGTTTTCAATGCCATAGCGACGCATCACTGTTTGGATGGGTTCTGCCAACAATTCCCAGTTGTTGTCCAAATCGTGTAACAGCATGTCTTCATTGATGGCCAATTTACCCAGTCCTTTGCTTAATGAGGCCCAGGCAATGGCACAATGACCAAAGGCTGTGCCCAAAGCACGTAACACGGTTGAATCAGTCAAGTCACGTTGCCAACGTGAAACAGGCAGTTTTTCAGCCAAATGATTCAAGGTGGCATTGGATAAACCCAGGTTACCTTCGGCATTTTCAAAGTCGATGGGGTTGACTTTGTGAGGCATGGTAGAAGAACCTATTTCACCAGCCACTGTTTTTTGCGTGAAATAGCCATTGGAAATATAAGCCCAGATATCACGGGCCAAATCCAATTGAATGGTGTTGAGACGAATCATGTTATGACACAGTTCTGCCACAAAATCATGTGGCTCAATTTGGGTGGTGAATGGATGAAAGGTTAATCCCAATTCACTGATAAAATTTTCAGAAATTTGTGGCCAGTCCAAATCAGGGTAAGCACTGTAATGGGCATTGAAATTGCCTACAGCGCCGTTCATTTTGCCGAACAGAGTGATGTGCGCCAATTGATTCAACTGGTATTTCAAACGAAACACCACATTGGCCAACTCTTTACCCATGGTGGTAGGAGAGGCGGGTTGTCCATGGGTTTTAGCCATCATGGGAATTTCAGCATATGCCATAGCCATGTCAGCCAGCTTGTTGATGATGTCCTGAATGGTTGGGATGAAAACAGTGTCTCTGGCTTCTTTCAACATCAAGGCATAGCTTAAATTATTGATGTCTTCAGAGGTGCAGGCAAAATGCACAAACTCTTTAATCTTGTTTAATTCTTCATGTGCACTTAACTGATCTTTGA
>JAUHXW010000350.1 GCA_030426705.1 Gammaproteobacteria bacterium | reverse complement strand
AAGAAGGAAGCAATCGCACAATGTGAAGCATAAACACGAATCACATGACTGACAAAAAATACCCCTACGCCATCAGTTATAGCCATGCCATAAAAATTATTCAGCAACAGGCTGAACAGCAAATTTTGAACACAGAAATGGTTGCCATCGGACAGGCCTTGAATCGTGTGCTTGCCAACCCTGTCATGTCACCCATAAATGTTCCAGCTATCGATTGTTCTCGCATGGATGGCTATGCCATTTGTTATGATATTTACAGCCAAAATCAAAAGGCAACTTTTAAGTTGTCCGAGCCGAAATTTGCAGGTGATGACAATTCAACAGTCAAGCAATCAGCTGATGAGCCAGTGGCTGTACCTATAATGACTGGTGCTTTGTTGCCAGAAGGCACTGATACGGTGGTGATGAAAGAGCATGTGACCCAGGAAGCAGGTGGCATTCGTTTCAATCAACCAATCAAGAAAGCTCAACATTTGAGAAAAGCCGGTTCGGACCTCAAAAAGAAACAGGTTTTGCTCAAACAAAATCACAAAATTAATACGGCAGATTTGGGCTTATTGGCATCTGTTGGCTTACATCAACTGGCGGTATATCAAAGACCACATGTGGCATTGATGATGACCGGCAATGAACTGGTTAATGCAGGAGATATCGAGCCTGAAAACCTGCCAGCTGGACAAACATATGATTCTATCTCCCTGATGCTTAAGGAAATTTTGGTTCAAATGGGTTGTAAAGTCAGTTTGTTACCAGTATTGGCTGATGAAGCAGAAGAGATAGCAAGCAGGATAACTGAGGTGGCTCAGCAAAATTATGACCTGGTGGTAACGGTGGGTGGTGTCTCTATGGGCGATCGGGATTTATTGCCACAAATTTTAGTGGACCAAGGCCAGGTTTTGTTTCATAAATGCTTGGTCAAACCGGGATTTCCGTTGTTATTTGGAACACTAGGTCAGGCTTTGTATTTTGGTTTGCCAGGAAACCCGGTTTCGGCATTTGTGACTTGTTTTGAATTTATCTATCCTGCCTTGTTGGGTATGTTCAAAGCAGAAAACCAATCGCCCGTCAGCTGGCGTGCAGAAATATTGCAGGATTTGAGTAAACCACACATGAAAAGGGAGTTTGTCCGCGGCTTTTACAATGTCAACGCTCAAGGCGTTGTTGAAGTGATGGTTTGTGGTGACCAACAATCCAGCCGCATCAAGTCTATATCTGAGGCCAATTGTCTGATTGTCATGAATGAATCTCAACTGGAATTCAAACGTGGACAATCAGTGGTGATTCAACCTTATAATCAATTGATTTGATGATGCCTGCAGCGATTCCGCCACAGCAATTAAAACAACTTTTTCAAGACCATCAATGTGACCAATCGCTTGCCATTATCGATATCAGAAAAGGTGCTGAATTAACCATTGAAGAAGCACTGAAACTGTCCTCTCAGCAAACCATCGAACAAGCTGATTCATTGCGAATTAATTATCAAAAAATATTCTTGTTGTGTGAATATGGTGATCAATCTCAACAATTAGCCGATTTATTAGGAGAACCCTTTCATTCAATAGCCGGTGGTTTTACAGCCTGGTTGGCAGCTGAATTACCAGTCTCAGAATCAAACGATAAACACAGCCAGTGGTTGAATCGATACAAACATCAAATCAGTTTGCCCGGTTTTGGTGAGCAAGCACAAAGAAAACTGGCATCGGCTCATGTCGGTGTGGTTGGTGCTGGTGGATTGGGTGCACCGGCTCTGCTTTATTTGGTTTTGGCAGGCGTTGGCAAGGTGACTTTGATTGATGATGATCAGGTTGTTTTGAGTAATTTACATCGCCAGATCCTTTATAATGAAAACGATGTTGGCTTGCTGAAAACCCAACAAGCTGTGAATAAATTACACCGGCATAACCATGCTTGTGAAATCAAAGCATTGACAGAAAGATTAAACGGTGACAATGTCGATAAGCTGTTGCACGAAGCGGATTTGGTCATTGATGGCAGTGATAATTTCGCAACGCGATATGTCATAAACGATTACTGCCTAAAAAACAGTACACCCTGGGTGTTCGCCGGGGTCAATGGTTTTGATTTACAGGTGGCTGTGTTTGGATTGAAACAGCAAGCTGTGTGTTTGCGATGTCTCTTCCCTGAACAGGAACATATCACAGAAAACAGCTGTTTTGAAGCAGGTGTTTTGGGTACAGTCACTGGGATGGCTGCTATGTTGCAAGTGACTGAGGCGATAAAAATACTTGCGGGTTTGCCCGTGAACATACATCAGCAGATGATTCACTATAATGTGCTGACGCATCGCTTTAAAATGTTAAAATACCCGCCTGATTTACAATGTCCACATCGGTGACCCATGACAGCACATCAAATTCTTAATGGCAAACAAGTTTCTCGTGATTTACAGGATACCATCGCGGAAAAAATCAAAAACAGGGTAGAGGCCGGTCATAAGCCACCTGGATTGGCAGTGGTTCTGGTGGGTAATGATGAAGCTTCCAAGGTTTATGTAAACAACAAAATCCGGGCTTGTGAAAGAACTGGTATCAAATCTGAAGCTCATTTTTTACCCAGACAAACTTCAGCAGTGGCGCTTTATGAGCTGATTGATGAGCTGAATGAAAACGACAGTGTCCATGGCATTTTGGTGCAATTGCCTTTGCCTGAACACATCGATGAAACCGAAGTGACCAATCGCATTGATCCTGATAAGGATGTTGATGGCTTTCATGCCAGAAATGTGGGTCATTTGGCCTTGCGACAACCTGGATTGCGCCCTTGCACTCCCAGGGGGGTAATGACCTTGTTGCATCATTATGACATTGACCCCAAAGGCATGCACTGTGTGGTGGTTGGTGCTTCGAATATCGTTGGTCGGCCCATGATGCTGGAGTTGTTATTTGCTGGCGCAACTGTGACCATTTGCCATCGATTCACCAAAGATCTGGCTGCGCACGTCCAACAGGCTGCTTTGTTGTG
>JAUHXW010000349.1 GCA_030426705.1 Gammaproteobacteria bacterium | reverse complement strand
ATCGAAGCTCGGGCTCAGTGGCGGCCAGGGGAAGGCATTCGGCAAACTGCTCAGCGCACTCTACAAGCTTTTCATTAACTGCGATTGCTCGATGGTGGAGATCAACCCACTGGTGGTCACCAAAGACGGTGTTGAACAAGACCAGATAAGTCTTACCAATGAGCTGATTCAACTGGTCAGAGCTAAGATTGGTCCAGTAGCGGCCTTTAAAACCGTGGCGGTGGTTAAACGCCTACCGAAAACCCGTTCAGGAAAAATTCTGCGCGGCACCATTCGCAGTATGGCCAACGGCGAAGACTATACTGTTCCTGCCACTATTGATGATCCGGTAATATTGGATGAGATTGCGGTGGCGATTGAGGAATTGGGATATCCTTAAAATTTAGAATAAGCTCAGTGATGCGAAGCAATATATAACTTGTTTTTCTGATTAATCAGTCACAATAGCTACGCTACATACTGGTTTAACCAAATGCAGTGAAAGTCCTGGATTGCCCAATTCGTCAACTCGATTAGCCCCTCCCAAAGAACCAAAGCCTTGTATTGAATTGGCACCGCCCCAAGTTTTGCTCAAACTGGTTGGTGGCACAGTACCCATATCAAACAGCTCTATAGATACCAATTCAGGTGTAAATGGAAAAACCTCATTATGTCCAGCATATGCTTCTGGTTCAGCATCCTTTATCATGATTCCCAGTGTTAAACCACTTTCCAATTCAAACACTTTAGGTTCTGATGAAGTCTGGCTCCATTTTGCCAGAACATGACCATTCAGGTCCGCAAAAACACGTTGTTCACGTTCCCCTGTTTGCGGATTGCAAGACCAAACATCAAACACCAATAATACCAACAGAATAATGACAGATTTTCTCATGAACTTTCTCCCTTTAAAATCATTGTGTGCGCAACATCACTTCATTAATTGTAGTACATTTTTGTCTTATATGTCCAGTTGAGAAACAGACTAGCCTCTGGCACTAATCTTTTTTCGAAAAGTTGAATAACTTAGGTCTTTTTTTGAGCTTGTTTTCCTTGGCGTTGATTTTGAATTTCAAATGGTCATTCATCCAGGTTTCAATTTTTTTGCCTGTTTTCTCTCTGTAAACATTGAACAGTGGAACGATGCGGCCATTTTTTAATTTTAATTTAAAGAAATACTTGGTAAGTGTTGAGCCATGTTCGGTAGCCGATTCGTTCAGATTAAGTCCTATGGAATCTATATCCTGATATTGAATCACCCTTGCTGGTAGATATTTGTATTGGTATCGTTTGATGATAACTCGCTCCCTGACATTATCAAATTCAACATAACCAAGGCGCAAAATGTAGTACATGATTATGGGTAGGACTACACAGCCAGCTTTGAAATACCAATGGGTATAAAAAACAGGATTTCCACCTTGATCAAGTGCGCTTAACAAAGTCATAAAGAAAAAAGTGAGTAATATAATCACTAATCCAATCCTTTGTACCAAATCGCGTTCAACAACCCTTAAGCGACCTACTCCAGGACGCTTAAGGATAAATTGCGGTTCTTTATATATAACCGGGTCTTTGAACTTAAACAAGAATCATTCCTTTAAATACGATTAACGTATATTCTAACCCAGCAAACCAACAACTGATAATCAAGACCTCATTAAAAAACTATGCCGGCGAGCCGCCGGCGGTCCAATTAGCTTTTAAACCAGTCCAATGCCTGTTGTCGGGCTGCTTTGTAGTCAATCATGGGTTCAGGGTAACCGCATTGTTTACGTGTTTCAGATTCTGGTTCGTGAATTACTTTGGCTGAAAGCTGGTTAAGCTCAGGTACATATTTTCTGATGTAGGTTCCATCGGGATCGAACTTTTTCGATTGCGCTATTGGGTTGAATATCCTGAAATAAGGTGCAGCATCACAACCGGTGGCTGAGGACCATTGCCAGCCGCCATTGTTAGAGGCCAAGTCTCCATCCAGTAAATAAGCCATAAAGTGTGCCTCGCCTAATCGCCAGTCTATCAAACACAACTTACTCAAAAAAGATGCCACCACCATCCTCACCCGGTTGTGCATCCAGCCTTCATTCAGCAATTGTCTCATTCCGGCATCAATCAATGGGAAACCAGTTTGGCCTTGTTTCCACAGTTCAAATAAATCATCTTGTTTGAGCCACTCATCTTTGGCATCTGACTTGAATGTTTGGTGCATTGCCAATTTGGGATACTCATACATCAAATCATTGTAAAAATCCCGCCAAATCAGTTCTGACACCCAGGTGCTGTAAAAAGCATCTTCTCCTTGTTGTTTTAAAGCATGCGCTAGACATTGTCTTGCACCTATCACACCCAGCGCCAAATAAGGTGATAACCGACTGGTACCATCGATGGATGGAAAGTTTCTTTCTTTTTTATAATCAATGCCTTGCAGGAATGATTTAAGAATATTGTTCACTGCTTTTTCACCTACAGGCCATTGGTTTAGCTCGAATTTTACATTCATGTCATAACTTTTAACATCAATGACAGAAACCACATCGCAAGCTTCAGGTATGGGCAATGGTGCCGTATACAGCTGCTTGAGCTGCTCTATGAATTTATTTTTGTAAGGTGTGAACACATGGTACATCTTGCCATCATCTTTCCGTACTGTACCCGGTGGTAACAGGTAGTTACTGTGATATTGATGGACCTTGATGCCATTATTTTCAAGCACTTCAATGACTGCCTGATCTCTGTTGATTTCATTAACCCAATAACTGTGATGGAAAAATACCTGTTCAATAGACAAAGTATCAATCAATTCTTGGAACAATTCAGGCATCTCAGCAAAAGTGGGTATCACTTTGATAATTGAAGGAATGTTGAGCTCTTTTAATCTGTCACACGTATCTTTCACATGCGCTTTGATAAACTCCATTTTTTGTGGGGCTTCACCATGTATTTGGTGTTGTTTTGGGGTTATCACAAACAAAGCAACTACCGGTTGTTTGGTTTCAACGGCATGAAACAGTGCTGGATGA
>JAUHXW010000024.1 GCA_030426705.1 Gammaproteobacteria bacterium | reverse complement strand
CGCCTTCAGATTGTTCTGTACTGGTTGCTGGTAATACAGATTTAACTACAGTAGCTGCTGCAATGTTGACCTGAGCATCATCAGTGACAGGTCCATAGTCACGCTCATTAGGATCAGCGCCTGGTAAACTTGAACCAATGGCAGCTGCAGTATTGGGTAAAACTGAGCCAGAAGGCGCAGTTGCGCTGATCAAAACATCAAAAGTAACAGTCACTGACGAACCATTTAAAACGGAAGGCACATCAACCTGTACAGAGGTATCCCCAACAGTATTTCCCGTAGTTATTACACCATCTGTAGTGGATATAGTTCCAACAACCAATGTCAAATTAGGATCACTTATCGGATCGGAAATGACCACATCAAAAGCTGGACTGTTTCCAGTGTTGCTCATCACCACTGTATAAGTAACCACATCACCGGCATCAGCAGACATGGGATTCACATTTTTCGACATGGTAATCAGTGGTTCTCTGATTCTTCTGTTTGGCGCATTGTCTCTCACAAAGGTTTCATCGGTAGTGAAATCAGCCCTGTTATTTCGATTAACCCCATCGTTATTAACCGCAACATCATTCACCAACACCCTATAAACAACAGTCAAGGTTTCGGCAAGACTGTTATTGGTATTGGCATTGGTCAAATTACCAAAGTCGATGTTTCCATTTCGTGTTCCTAACTGGGTTGCACTTGATATTACATTGGCAAAACCACCCGCTACGTCAGTTGTTATGTCTCCACTTGATGCTGTCAAAGAATCAAAAGAATAAAATGTCAAACCATTGTCCAGCAAATCCACCAATGTGGCATTACTTGCCACACCCTCTGGTAAAGTAATTTCAACCTGGTATTCAATAATTTCACCAATGGTCACCGTGTTATTAACGCCATCAACATCAGGAGTCACACTTAAAATGGTTTTGTTCATCGTTGGCGCAAGCAAGCTTACGTCCGCTGTGTCAGTAACAGCAGGGAAACTGACCGCACCAGAACCTGATGCATATGTGGCAGTGGCGGTATTGGTAAAGGTGCTACCAATTTCAACTGCGGCATCGATGTCACAAGACATGGTCACTAAAGCAGTATCAGTTCCGTAAGGAGCTCCGATGGTGCCATCATTCGCTGTTAAAGGGTTGCTCAAACTGATACCAGCAACCAAGTCACCTGTAAATACCAATGGGGTCCCTCCACCATCTGTCACAGAATCAATGGTACAGTTGACCAATTGAGAGATACTTGGATCTGTAATCAATACATCAAAAGCCGATGCACCACCCTGGTTTTCAACAGTGATGACAAAAGTTACCTGGTCATTGGCATCAACATCTGTTAAATCACCATCAATTGGCAATGTCGAAGGTGCGGGTGCGATGACCCCCTGACTTGATGCTGACACACCTTTGGTCAAAACCAACTCCGGCGCCCTGATTTGTACCAAAACCGGGTCCACAGCGGTTTCAACAGTGGCAGTGGAATTTTCTGTTCTCACTTGAAGCAAATTAGCCAAACTTAAATTATCAGCAAATGGATCATCAGTCACACGAACATCAACATCCACAGAGAGAACTTGTGGCGAAACAGTACTTATGTTGGGCCATTCAATTCGCAAACTGTTGGTCGGTAAATCCACAACAATTGATGTGGGTGTCAAACCCAATGTATCAGTTGGACTCCATCTAACATCATTTCCAAAAGTCAAATCGATGTCAGAAACATCAAAAACTGGCAAGGGAAAATAATCAGTAAAGACCACACCATTGGTATCACCAGAAGGAACTTGCAAGGTCAAACGATAAGTCACAGTATCATTAGGTACGTAAGGCCCTGTTGTGATCACTTCTTTATCGATATCAATTGGAACAATATTTGTGGTTGCAGCAGACGCATTACTACAAGCCGCGGCGCCTTGCACCAAATCATAGCCCATATTGACGCTATTTGTCAGAAAGTCGTTAGCCAACACGGCACCACCACCTGCATAGTTTTGGTCAACAGTTGATTGATAGCTGATGTTGAGGTTACTGCCATTGGTTATGTTACCAGTAACAGCTGTTACATCAAATGTAACGGTGGTTTGACCCACCGCTGGGGTATCAGGAAATACGGTTGGTGTAATGGCACCAAAGTTGGTTGTTACATTGCCTATGTATGTCACGCCATCGGGCAAAACATCTGTTACTGTTACACTGTTGGCATCTGCATAATCACTGAGTTGAACATTCAGGTTGTATGTGAGTGTAGCACCAGGAGAAACCTCACCCGGACTCACAGATTTTTGAATCGTCATGTTCTCGATACTCACCATACTGGTGGCTGATTCTTGAGGTATGGGATTGGCATTGAATAAACCGTCCAAGGTCGCATTGTTGACTGCTGAATCTACTGAGCAATTGCTCTCATCCAACACATCTGAATAATAACCTGTGTACGAAATCTCAAGGTCATTACCACCGGTACCATTGACAGAATCACAAGTCACATTTAACAAAGAATTGACCACACAATTGACACCACCAATCACGCTAACATCATTGATGTCTAAAACAAATTGAGGTGGTAAAACATCATTGATATCAAGGTTATCAATGGTATTATTTGGTGCCACAGTTACCACCAAATCATAAGTCACCGGCCAGCTAGGCCCTGGGGGTCTCTCAGCTTCTGGCGCGCTGGCTTGTTTCTCAAACTGAACTAAAATTGGAGTGATGTTGAAATTTTGACCAGCACCTACAATGGGGCCATTATCTCCAGTTGCTGTATCACCGAACTCATATACTGGTGTCACTGATACATTCAATGGCACATTGACTGTCGCAGTAGGATCTATATCAAAACATATCTCGAATTCCAAAGCTGCACCACCTGTAGTAACTGAACCAATCGGTGGTTGCACGATAACAAAAGTTTCTCCTTCAGGTCCTGTTACCGAATCACCAGTTATCGGATCGGTCAATTGATTTCCTGGCGCTGCAGGAAACACACCTACAGTATTCGCACTGACGGATGTGCCAAATAAAGTGATGCTATCAAGCGTCAAACCGTCAGGAATGGTCAAACGTAAATAAGGACCAAATCCTGGAGCGCCTGTATTGGTTAAAGTAACGGTATTACAAACACTGGCACCCGGAAAGTCACTTTCATCGGCACTGGGCACAACCACCGGGGTTTGCGCACTGGCAGCAAACACAAACAACCAAAGAAACAAATTAAATACTGCTTTGAACATACATACCCCAAAAATTTAATGTAACGGGATTATATTGAACTTATACTTGAAACTAAAGGAGCCTATACCTTAATGCGTCAATATCTATCAATAAATAACAATCGTTAACAATCTCCTGATTAAATATCTTACCTACCATAAGCCAACGGCAAAAATTGCACACCACCATACCAATAAGCCAACTCTTGATTCATCAGACATTTCTGAAACACCCAAATAATTCAAACAAGTATTAAATGTAATCATGGAATCGTGTATTATCTACGACCTCATCACCATTAAATCAACTTACTTAAAATGCACGACCACCAGCATGATCACAGTGTAGCCGTCAACCAAGACAACAAGATTCGCGTACTTTGGGCGATGTTGTTGACTTTTGGCTTTATGTTCGCCGAAGTTATCGGCGGTCTTATCTCTGGGTCTTTGGCATTATTGGCTGATGCAGGTCATATGTTCAGCGATGGTCTGGCTTTGCTGTTGTCATGGCTGGCATTTAAATACAGTGACAAACAAGCCGATGAAGCACGCAGCTTTGGCTGGCATCGTTTTCAGATATTAGCAGCCTTTGTTAACGGCTTGAGTTTGTTGCTCATCGCGGTTTGGATTGTGATTGAGGCCATACAGAGGTTTATGGAACCGGTATCAGTGATGGCTACGCCAATGATGGTGATTGCTGTTTTGGGTTTGGTAATTAATATTGTGGTATTCAAGATTCTTAGTGGTGGTGACCACGAAAACCTTAACTTGAAATCAGCAATGATTCATGTTTTGGGTGATTTGCTCGGGTCTGTCGCCGCCATAGTGGCCGCTTTTCTGATCATGTTATTTGGTTGGTTCTGGGCTGACCCGGTTTTATCCGTTTTGGTTGCCTTGTTGATATTAAAATCCGGCTGGGCTGTGGTTAAAAAATCAGCTCATATTCTTATCGAAGGAACACCGGCGCATATTGATGAAGATGAAGTCAGGAAGGTATTGGTTGAGAATATTGCCACTGTTACGGATGTACATCATGTTCACGCTTGGTCATTGACCAATGACATTAATTTAATGACCTTACATGTTAAAATCAATAAAGTTTTGCATGACACCGATGTACTCAAACAAATCAAACAAACCATTGAACAAAATTTCAACGTACAACATACAACGATTCAGGTGGAACACCTACCCTGTCCTGATGATGAATGCATATAACAACAATCATACTTTATTTTTTATACTTGTTTGTTGCTTGGTAGTTAACAGGTAAATGACTACCACCTGCCCAAACGGTATAAACCACATTAATTGCCACCAACCACTCTGGCCGGCATCATTTAATCTTCTTTGACCAGCAGCTAAAAATGGTATCAGGATAAGCAAAGAAGTCAAAATATTCACTTTGGGATGTATCACATGTGCAATTGCCAAAACAATCACCACCGCCAAAAAAAACCACCAATAGTCTGCCACATTGGTTCTACCCGAAAAATCTGCATATCCCTGTATCGATTTTTTAATCGCTAGAAAGAATGGGGGTTCAAAATCTTCTTGCCTTTCTAATAACGTATCAGCCTCTACTTGGAAAACCGCAGCCAAAGCTCTAACCGTTTCAAGAGATGCTTTACCTGTACTCTCAAGTCGCTGAATGGTCCTCAAATTTAGTCCGCAAACTTCACTTAATTGGCTCTGAGACCATTTCTTTTCCTTACGTAACTGTTTAATTTGTTCAGAATTTATTTTCATATTTTTTTTGGATAAAAAGTATGATGAGTATAACCAAATGAACACAGTATGGTTACGACAAATGTACGACAGTGCTTTGTCATATTTATATGGTTTGTGCCATTTAATGAAACAGCAAAAACCAACTCAATGTAGCTGGTGTAATCAGTGTAAGCAATACATTCAAAGCAATAAATGGAATGATGTTCAATGTTTGCATACGATTTTTAAAAATTCCAAGCATCACAAACAATGAGACAATCCCCGGCAGCCAAACCCAGCCCCAGTTATTTTCAATTATTTTTTCAGTGGTCAAAAAATAAAGCACCCCAGAAGCCGCCACAGCAAACAATCCATAAATTAATAAACTGATTTTCCATCCATAGCGAATTGGAATATGCTCACGCCCTACTTGCTGATCAGCTTCGATATCTGGGAGTTGATTCAATAACAAAAGGTTATTAACCAATAAAAACGGAACCAATGATACCCAATTAACCGTTTCATTGATTTGGCCTGTTAATGCGATATATGCCCCTAATACCATCACCGGCCCAAATGCCAAACCGGGTGCAATCAGACACAGCCACGGCCATCGATTAATATGTTCAGTATAAAAAAGCACTAATAAGATGCCAATCAATCCCAGTGGTAGCAGCAACAAACTAACAGTGAATACAAAATACAAACCAATGGTCAAACATACCAGTAGCGCAATGACTGCCCATTTGCGAACAGTATTTAATGCAAAAGGATAAATCAAAAGACCGCCACTACCGCCGCTGAAGGGCGTTTTTTTGGTGAGTTTATCTAAGCCACTTTGATAGTCGCTGTATTCATTGAATAAATTAACGCTGGCGTGTGCCGAAAGACCACCCACTAAAATAAGTAAAAGTCTACCAACATCAATATAACCTGTAGCCTTGTATGCCAGCGCAACTCCCACTGATAAACAAACCGGAGTCAGTAATAAAAACGGCAACCTGAGGGACATCAAGAGGGCTTTTAGATGTGATTGAGTCATCATGGCTGGCCTTTAACTGTCATGATGAGATCAGTGCCTTTAATGCGGCTAACTGACTCTTGCTGCACACTTTGAAAACCCTGTCTTTACTGATGCCGGTTTTTGCAGCCACTGTCGCGATCGTTTGTTCATCCATGTTACTGCTATTTGATAACCGCTTTTGAATCACCGCCTCATCTACTTTGAATTTAACCCACTGAAAAACCCACCAATGGGCATACAGCACAATTACCACGATAACGGCAATAATAACCTTATCTGAATTCATCTTTGCAGCATTACCAATATCTATTCGTGGTACTTACGAATAACCCCCACTTTGTCTCCATCCATTTCTAAAACTTCCATATTGATTTTGGTGTATTCGTTGGATTGTTGAGTTTGCGGGTGTATGCCTTTGGCGTGGTGTTTGTATCGAATCGCTATAGCGGAATCATTAAAAACAAACACATCTAACAATTCAGCCTGGTATTCTTTATTGGCTCCTAAATAATAAGTCATGCCCTCACGCATGGCTTGTTTTCCATCAGGCAATCTTGAATCATCGGTAACCCACGGTAAATGTGTATGCCCAACATCATCAGCCAGTAAAGCCAAATAATTTTCCAAATCCTCTTTGCTGGCATCAGGCGCTTGTGTAGCCTTGAAGTTTTTAAAATATAAATGTGCAAAGGCTTTTAAGTCGACTTTGGCTTCTTCAGCAGAAATTGATGCCGAGAACATAACAAATAATAACACTGCCCAAATTTTTTTCATTAATAACTCCTTCGGATAAAATTCATTAACAGGAATGGTTAATATTAGCACAATAAGGATGTCGCACTTTGACAATTTATTAACACTGTCTTGAAGTCAAAAAGCGATAGTGGTTGCTTATCAATAAGGGTTGGCAATATCTAAATAAGACAACAGCTTAATCTCCAATGCCTCCATCTCTTCAGCTTCAACATCTTCAATATGGTCATAACCCAAAAGATGCAGCAGGCCGTGAATGGTCATATGGGCCCAATGGTGATTGACTGGCTTGTCCTGTTCTATGGCTTCTCGCTCAACCACTGGTGCGCAGATGGCCAGATCACCCAAATGATCAGATTCTACGAAATCGGGGATTTCTGAGGGAAAGGATAAGACGTTGGTGGGTTTGTCTTTGTTGCGGTAGGTATGATTGAGGGTTTGGCTTTCTTCTTTGCCAATGATTTTGATGCAAACTTCGCCTTGCACTTGCAGGTTTTTGGCCACCAGATTCAACCATTGTTGAAAATCGGTTGAATCTGGCGCTTTTAAATCATCTTCATTAATCAGTTCGAGACTAATCATGGCGTTTTTGGTTGTCGTAGGCGTCGACAATTTTCTGTACCAATGAATGCCTGACCACATCTTTGGATTTGAACCAGCTGAAACTGATGCCTTTGATGTTGGGCAGAATTTCCATGGCATGCTTCAGTCCGGATTTCTCACCAGGACGTAAGTCAATCTGGGTGATGTCACCAGTAACAACTACTGTGGTATTAAAACCGGTTCTTGTCAGGAACATCTTCATTTGTTCAACGGTGGTATTTTGTGCTTCATCCAGAATCACAAAGGCATCATTCAACGTCCGTCCACGCATAAAGGCCAAAGGCGCCACTTCAATTTCATTCTTTTCGAGCATTTTTTCAACTTTGTTGTGACCCAACATGTCATACAAGGCGTCGTAAAGCGGGCGTAAATAGGGATCGACTTTATCACTCAAATCACCAGGCAGAAAGCCCAATCGTTCACCGGCTTCGACCGCAGGTCTGACCAATACCAAACGACGCACTCGGTCATTCAAATAGGCCTCAACCGCACAAGCCACCGCCAAAAAGGTTTTACCTGTACCTGCTGGACCAATCCCAAAATTGATGTCATGGGTGACAATGTTGTGCAGGTATTCTTTTTGATTGTCTGATCGTCCAGTGATTACCCCTGCTTTGGTTTTGATGGCCACTTCCTGAGGTTCATAGTCAGGTTTGGTTGCATTGCCTGCCAGAATCACATGCACTATTTCAGGGTTCAAGGCTTCTTTGCGGGCTTCTTTAACCAGCAGTTGTAACATTTTGGCCGCCTGATTGACATCATGTTCCGCACCACTGAGTTGAAAAGCATTGCCTCTGGCATGAATTTCTGTGCCGGTGTGTTCAGCGAGTTGCTTCAGGTGGGCGTCGTGGTGTCCATAAAGGTTGACTAAACTTCCGTTGTTTAAGTCCGAAAACTCCATATTTCGGACTGTTGGTTTTAATTGTTCTGCATTATTCATTAATCAATACACGACCTCTTAAGGAATTTCTTAAAGCTTCGGTGATGGTCACATCGACCATTTGTCCGATCAATCGTTTGGGGCCAGCAAAATTGACCACCCGGTTATTCTCTGTTTTACCAGAAAGTTCTTCATCTGACCACTTAGAAGTGCCTTCAACCAGAATTTTTTGTGTGGTTCCGACCATTTCCTGACTGATTTTAGCAGCCATTTCATTGATGGTCGCCTGTAATCGCTGCAATCTGGCCTTTTTTTCTTCCATCGGCACCAAATCAGGCATCGACGAAGCCGGTGTTCCAGGTCTGGCCGAATAGATGAAACTGAAAGACTGATCAAATCCAACATCCTCAATCAACTTCATGGTGTCTTCAAAATCCTTGGCGGTTTCCCCAGGAAAGCCGACAATAAAATCTGAAGACAAACTGATGTCAGGCCTGGCTTCACGTAACTTTCTGATTTTTTGTTTGTACTCAAGCGCAGTATGACCTCGTTTCATCATTGACAAGATGCGATCAGAACCACTTTGTACCGGTAAATGCAGGTAATTGGCCAATTCGGGCACATCACGGTAGGCTTCAATCAAGCCATCGGTGAATTCAACCGGGTGCGAAGTGGTGAAGCGTATACGCTCAATACCATCAATGGCAGCCACATAATGAATCAACAAGGCCAAATCGACCACATCACCTTCATGAGATAAGCCACGGTAGGCATTCACATTTTGGCCCAACAAATTAACTTCCTTCACCCCCTGTTCAGCCAATTGCATGATTTCAGCCAACACACTGTCCAAGGGTCTCGATACCTCTTCACCACGGGTATAAGGCACCACACAAAAGGTGCAATATTTACTGCAGCCTTCCATGATGGAGACAAATGCCGCCGGACCATCCTTGCGAGGTTTGGGCAAATTATCAAACTTTTCTATTTCCGGAAATGAAATATCAACCTGTGGTTTTTGTTGTTTGTTTCTTTCTTCGAGTAATTCAGGCAAGCGATGAATGGTTTGCGGTCCAAACACCAAATCCACATAAGGTGCTCGTTTGATGATTTCTTCACCTTCTTGCGAAGCCACACAACCACCCACACCGATGATGACATCAGGATTGTTTTCCTTGATTTTGCGCCACCGACCCAATTGTGAAAACACTTTTTCCTGCGCTTTTTCACGGATTGAACAGGTGTTGATCAAAATAACATCGGCATCTTCTTCGACATCAGTGATGCTCAAGCCATGTGATTTCAATAACACATCCTGCATTTTGTCAGAATCGTATTCATTCATCTGACAACCGTGTGTTTTGATAAAAATTTTACCGCTCATTATGAACTTTTCCTCAATCTGTCCACTAATTGTACAATGATTTGTGCGGTTAAGCCCCAAATCACATCACCGTTATAGTCAAAAACATAATAATGCCGATCTCCGACCGGGGTTTTGACCTTATGTTTAACCCGATTTTTCGGGTTTTGAAAAAAAGCAAATGGTACTCCAAATGCTCTATCAACCTCATTTTTGTCAATTTCCAATCGACTCAAATCCAGAACCTCACCCACAAAAGGTGTCACATGAAATCCACTGATTGAGGTTACGGCGTCGAGCAAGCCCCAAAGCTGTATATGCTCTCTGGGAATGCCAATTTCTTCATGGGTTTCACGGTAGGCTGTGTGCTTTATGTTTTTGTCTTGCTGCTCATAACCACCACCAGGAAAACTGACTTGACCTGAATGGTGTCGCAAATCAGCATTTCTTTGTGTCAGCAAAACCCAAGGTTCACCTTGTTTCCAGTAAAAAGGAAACAACACAGCAGCAGCCCGTTCCATTTCTCCAGGCGAACCCTGCCACAAACGATCATCAATCAACTCTTGATTGAGGTGAGGTTTGATTAATTGGCTGAAATCCTGCATGGTTAATAAACGAAAAAAGGCAAGTCATTCAACTTGCCTCTTACACTATAATTTAGGTGTTTGGCTTATTTGATTTCAAGTAAGTGTACATCGAAAACCAAAACTTCATTAGGACCAATTGGACCAGTCCCTTTTACACCATAAGCCATTTCAGGTGGCAAAAACACTTGCCATTTGTCACCGGCTTTCATCATTGGAATCACTTCTCTCCAACCCGCCATCCCGACTTGTTTCATGTCCATTTCCAAAGGTTGGCCATTTTTATATGTGCTGTCAAACTCCTGGTAGTTGTCATAAACTTCAGTACCAATCAGTTTGCCGCTGTAATGAACCACAACTTTGTCATCCAAAGTGGCATTACGGCCTTTACCGGTTTCAATCACGCGGTATTGAATGCCAGAGGCCAATTCTTTGATACCGGTTTTTGAACGGTTTTTAGCCAAGAAGTCATCACTGCGCTCTTGGTTTTTTTCAGCCAATGCCAGGTATTTTTCACGCTCAAACAATTGCATTTTTTGTTGATACTTTGCGTATTCCTGAGCCATGGTTTCTTTATCAACTGTTGGGTCTTTCTTAGCAGCTGCATCACGCAAACCTTTGACCGCTTGTTCCACATCCACTTCAAAATCACTGCTTTCACGGCCAGCCATTTGTAAGCCCATGCGATAGCCAATGGCATAAGAAGCTGCAGTTTTGTCAAACGTAATGTCTGAACTTTTAGGAACTTCTTGGTTATTTTGTGCTGAAACAGCCAAAGTTAATGCCAAAAACATCAATGTTATAATTTTTTTCATTCGTAACCTCTTAACAAAATCAGCGGCGTATTGTACGCCACACCTCAGAGTTAAACAAGACAGGTCACCCACTAATAAGTTCAAATTACCAGGACTTTTAATGCAATTGTCACATCGTTTAACAAAATCTTCATGAATTGGTATAATCTCACTTCCTCAAATAACTGAATGACCATGGCAAACGTCCTATCCAATTTAGAAAATAAAGTACTGACCATCACCATCAATCGTCCTGACAAACTCAATGCTTTGAATCAGGCCACCTTGAAAGAATTAAACAACATCGTAGAACAAGCCAAAAACAATGAAAACACCGCAGTCATCGTCATTACCGGTGCAGGAGACAAAGCATTCGTAGCTGGTGCAGACATTTCGGAACTGGCCACCACCGATGCCATGACAGGCATGCAATTTGCCCGTTATGGTCAAAGTGTATTCAATAATATTGAGAACTGTGGGAAGCCAGTGATTGCAGCCGTTAATGGCTTTGCTCTCGGCGGTGGTTGTGAATTAGCCATGGCTTGTCATTTAAGGATTGCTTCGGACAACGCTAAATTTGGTCAACCCGAAATCAAATTGGGTGTGATTCCAGGGTTTGGTGGTACCCAACGTTTAACCCGCTTGGTCGGCAAAGGCAAATCCATGGAAATGAATCTGTTGGGTGACATGGTTTCAGCCCACAAAGCCGAACAAATAGGACTGGCTAACTGGGTAGTACCACAAGGAGAATTAATGGCGTCAGTCACCAAGGTAGCAGAACAATTAGCCAACTCAGCACCGATTGCCCTGAGTATGACCATCGATGCCATCAACAAAGGCTTGGAGTGTGCCTTACCCGATGCCCTTGATTATGAAGTCAAAGCCTTCGGCATCTGCTGTGCCTCTGAAGACAAAAACGAAGGAACTTCAGCCTTTTTAGAAAAACGTCAGGCTGAATTTACTGGAAAATAAGCCTCGAAATCCTACCAAGGGCGGATTAACGCCCTTGGCATCCAACCCAGATTAACTTCTGCGAATTTTGCTGTATATGTAGTAAATAACCGCGAAAAACACAGCCACTCCACACCACCAAGCTCCGCTGAAAGTCATGAAAGGCACCATGCCCTGAAAGCTAACTGCAGCCACAGCCACCAAAACGCCCATTAATGCTTCACCGGTAATTAAACCCGAAGCCAGTAATAAGCCGCTAGATTCTTTGACCTGTAGTTTTTCTTTGGTTTCGTTTTGTGATTTCTTTTTCAAAATGTGAGCAAGCATACCGCCGATGAAAATAGGGACAGATAATCCCAAAGGCAAATAAACACCAACTGCCACAGCCAACACTGGAAAACGAAAATCAGAGCCACGTTTCTCCTGAATTTTGTCCAAAATAATCAAAACCACGGCCAAAGCAAAACCCATATAAATAAACCGCCATTCAATACCTGCACCAAAAATGCCACTGGCCAAGGCTTGCATTAAACCCGCTTGTGGTGCTGCCAACATGGTGGCATCCGGATTAATCGGTGAAACCCGACCGATACCATAGCCTTGATCTAAAATATTCAAAACAAAAGGTATGACCAAAGCAGCAGCCACCACGCCAACCACCTGAAATATTTGTTGCCGCCAAGGCGTAGCGCCAACCACATGACCACATTTCAGATCCTGCATATTATCGCCAGCGATGGCAGCAGCCGAACAAATCAGTCCCGCCAAAAATATCACCGCAATGGGTCCCAAAGTCCCAGCAATACCTTCGTTACCCATCAATTGTAAAAGAATCAAGGCTGATACAATCACTGTTGCTATGGTTACGCCTGAAATAGGGTTGTTCGATGATCCCACCAAACCAGCCATATAACCGGCAACAGAAGCGAATATAAAGCCAAATACCAACATCAAAACGGTCATAACCACTGAAATAAAAGTGGCATCTGGATAATCGCCGAGGGCATTTTTAAAAATCAAAAACACTGGAACAATGGCCAATAGTACAACCACACCAACAAAATGAATGGGCGTATCAAACTCAGTTCGTGGTAACCCACCACCTTCTCCTTTATTGATTTTATAAGCTTTGATACTCGCAGCAACTCCCTGCCACAATGGTTTGGCCAGACTGATTAATGACCACAAGCCACCTACCATCATGGCACCCACCCCTATTCGACGGCAATTCTGCCAGGACTGTCCTGCGATCTGCCCCCATTCGGATGTACTGAGTTCGGTCATGGGTTTAGCAGCATCTATGCCCGTGGCTAACATGATGGCGTCATTGTTAAACGCCCAATTCAAAGGCACACCAATTAAAGTACCAATCACTCCGCCCAGAAAAACCAAAAATGCAATGTTTAAACCAACAATATAACCCACACCTAACAAAGCTGGACTCAAGGTCACATCGCCGGTGAATAAGTATTTTCCACCAAAAAAAGCCTTGGTGGCTGCCACACCTGAAGCCAAAACACCAAGACCCGATTCCAATAATTTAACCACACCACCTATTAAAGCACCTTTGAGCAAAGTAGCAAACCCAGCATCGGCAATGTGGTTTTTGACTTTCTGGCTGCGGTCATTTTCAATACCACCCGTTTTTAAAACCTCAGCGGTAGCAACACCCTCAGGAAATTTTAGCTTGGCTTCAACAATCAATGCCCGACGCAGCGGAATGGTAAAAACAACACCCAAAACACCACCCACAATGGCAATGGCTACCATCGGCCCATAATCATAACCAGCCCAGGCTTTCATCATCACCAAGGCTGGAATGGTGAATATAATCCCCGCCACCAAAGATTCACCGGCAGATGCAGCTGTTTGTACCATGTTATTTTCTAGAATGGTGGACCGTCTGAACAAACGCAATACACCCATTGAAACTGCAGCTGCCGGAATGGAAGCGGAAACAGTGAGCCCCACCAGCAAACCGATATAAGCATTGGCAGCCGCCAACACCATTGAAAGTAAAGCCCCTAAAATCAGGGCTTTGATGGTAAGTTCTGCCAGATTGCGATCAGCGCTGACCACTGGCACATCAACCTCTTGTCGTTGACTCATAAGTTCACCCACTTTTATATTTTTAGGTAATCAATATATCACAATTTGATTGACTAATACGCTGACAAAATAATCGTCTTTGTTTGTTTTGCTATCCAAAAGTCTAATATTAAACAATACTTAACTACCTGATAATCCAGATATTGGATTTACTGGATGACAACATGAGCAAAAGCTACCAACAAATATACCAACAATCCATTGAACATCCTGACGTTTTTTGGGCAGAAGCTGCTCAACACATAGGCTGGATTAAACCCTGGGATCAGGTTCTTGACGATAGCAACAAACCATTTATCGCTGGTTCAAAGGTGGCACGCTCAACACCTGTTATAACGCAGTAGATCGGCACGTAGAAAGCGGTCGTGGTGACCAAGCTGCTTTGATTTATGACAGCCCAGTTACCAATAGCAAAAATTCATACACCTATAACCAGCTTCTGGACCAAGTGGCTCGTTTGGCTGGTGTCCTGCAAGACTTAGGTGTTAACAAAGGTGATCGGGTCATCATTTATATGCCGATGGTGCCAGAGGCCATTTTCGCCATGTTGGCTTGTGCGCGGATTGGGGCCATACATTCGGTTGTATTTGGTGGGTTTGCTTCAAAAGAGCTGGCCACTCGCATCGATGACGCTAAACCCAAAGTCATCATGTCAGCTTCATGTGGCATTGAAATTAACAAAATCATACCCTACAAGCCCTTACTTGATGACGCCATTGAAATGGCTCAACATAAACCTGAAAAATGCCTGATCTTAGCCAGACCAGAAGCTCAGGCTGAATTGATTTCACCCCGAGATGTGGACTGGACCGATGCCATGCAAACCTCCCAAAATGCAGCATGTGTTGAAGTTCAGTCCACTGATCCTTTGTATATTCTCTACACATCTGGCACTACAGGACAACCTAAAGGTGTGGTGCGAGACAATGGTGGTCATGCTGTAGCGATGCAGTGGAGCATGCAAAATATTTATGACATTCATCCAGGCGATGTCTTCTGGGCAGCATCTGATGTGGGCTGGGTGGTTGGACATTCCTATATCTGTTATGCGCCATTGATAAACGGCGCCACCACCCTGGTGTATGAAGGTAAACCCATAGGCACACCGGATGCCGGTGCTTTCTGGCGGGTAATTGCTGAACACAAGGTCAAAGCCATGTTCACAGCCCCTACTGCATTCCGAGCCATACGCAAAGAAGACCCCAACGGCACATTGCTGCACCAATACGACCTCAGTCACTACAAAGCCCTGTTTTTGGCCGGTGAACGCTGTGATCCGGACACCCTGAAATGGGCACAGGACCAACTACAAGTTCCGGTGATTGATCATTGGTGGCAAACTGAGACCGGTTGGGCCATCGCAGCTAACTGTTTGGGTATTGAACACTTCCCAGTCAAACCAGGATCGCCGACCAAAGCTGTACCTGGCTATGATGTACAAGTTGTGGATTCCAAAGGCCAACAAGTTGAAGCGGGTGAAATGGGCAACATTGTCATTAAATTGCCCTTACCTCCAGGCACATTACCAACACTGTGGAACGACGATGATCGTTACATCGCTTCTTACCTCTCTGCCTTTGATGGCTATTATTTGACCGGTGATGCCGGCTACAAAGACGAAGATGATTACATCTACATCATGAGCCGCATTGATGACGTGATTAATGTGGCAG
>JAUHXW010000348.1 GCA_030426705.1 Gammaproteobacteria bacterium | reverse complement strand
GCCAGCACCTTGAAATGCCAAAGAAAGGCTGGCTGCGAAGAGGGCCAAAGCATATTCATAACCATTATTACTGATGAACAGACCATGGCTGATATGGGTACTGAAAATAGCCACCAACATGGTAAATGCAGTCACAATGGCAGCTGGTCGAGTCAACAAGCCAACGGTTAAAGCCAGCCCGCCAAAAAACTCAGCACTGCCGGCCATTAAGGCCATTAAATAACCCGGTGTTAAACCAATACTTGCCATCCACTGTCCTGTGCCTTCCAAACCATATCCGCCAAACCAGCCAAAAAGCTTCTGAGCACCATGTGCCGCCAATATGATGCCGATGGGCACACGTAGAACCAACGCAGCATAACCAGCGTCAGACTTTAATAATTTGTGTATCAATTGTTTATTCATTGTGTTTCTCCTGTGTATTTATAAATTTGATTACTGATATCTCAATCAACATAATGCGCATTCTACTAACAACATTTAAGCAGATAAATGGTATTATTGTTGAATGATTAACAACATATCATTGATAATAAACCGGCAGGAGACCCACAATGGATCGATTTGATGCCATGAAAGCATTTATGGCGGTGGCTGCTGAAGGCAGCTTCACCCAAGCTGCAGATAAGCTCAATCTATCAAGCCAATTGGTCAGCAAATATGTTGCTCAGTTGGAAGACCACTTGAACGTGCGACTGTTTAATCGCACCACCAGAAAAGTCAGAATGACCGAAGCTGGCGAGCAATGTTTACAACATGCTGCCTTGATTATGGAAGGTTTACAAAACATGGAAGGTTACTTTGGACAAATGCAAAAAGAAATTCAGGGAAAGCTTCGAATCAGCGCCCCCGTTTCGTTTGCCACCTTACACTTATCAGGATTAATCAGTGACTTTAAAAAAAAGTATCCATCGGTAGGGATTGATTTACAACTCAATGATCGAAAGGTCGATGTGGTTGAAGAAGGATTTGATGTAGTCATTCGCATAGGTCAACTCAAAAGCTCTTCTTTATATTCAAAAAAATTGGCACCGATTCGACTGGTATTGTGCGCCTCACCTGATTATTTAGAACAAAACGGCACGCCAGCTCATCCTGAAGAGTTGAATCCGAACCATTTTCTGAGATACAGCTATATGGAATACAATCCTATCGACTCACCATTGATGAAAGCTTTGAAATTAAGCACTCAGAATCAACAATACGGCATGGTTGCTAATAATGGTGAGGTTTTGATGGATGCGGCGATTGCCGGATCAGGCTACCCACATTTATTGTGAGCAAAGCCCTCAGGCAGGGAAAATTAATCACGCTATTGGATGACTATGAACCCGAACCCCTGGGGTTGTATGCCATTTATCCTCACAGAAAACTTTTGGCCACCAAGTTTAGGGTTTTTATCGACTTCATCAGTGATTATTTCGGCCCCACTCCTTATTGGGACCAATAAAGTGCTGTGATGAAGTCATGATTGAGTACTTATTAACTTCGACCCTTGCGCAATGACTTGACCACCAGTGATTGGGTGGGTGGTTCGTAGTGGGTGTCTTTGAACAGGATGTCGAGTTCTTTGGGGGTTAATTCGCGGTGTTTGCCTTTGCGCAGGGATTTGGGCAGGAATACGCCGCCGTAGCGGACACGTTTCAAGCGATTGACCTGGATGTTTTGTGATTCCCACAATCGGCGTACTTCGCGGTTTTTGCCTTCCATAATGGCCACATGAAACCAGCGATTGGCGCTTTTTTCTTCGCCACCGGCTTCCTGGATGTCAGAAAAACGAGCCTTACCATCTTCCAGCTCCACACCCTTGAGCAGGTTTTCAATGGTTTCTTCAGTGATTTCGCCGAACACCCGACAGGCGTATTCTCGGTCGATGTTGGCACTGGGGTGCATCATGTGGTTGGCAAAATCTCCATCGGTAGTGAACAACAACAAACCGGTGGTGTTGATGTCCAAACGACCGATGTTAAGCCACTTTTGGCCTTTGATTTTTGGCAAAGAGTCAAAAACAGTCGGACGACCCTTTTCATCCTTGCGGGTGGTGACTTGACCCAGTGGTTTGTTGTACATCAGCACCCTGGGCAATACCGCATCGGTTTCAACTTTCCAGGCCCGGTTTTTCCAGATGATTTTGTCACCCACCTGCAACTTTTGGCCCAATTGAACCGGTTGACGATTGACAGTGATTTGTCCCAGTTTTATCGCTGTTTCAATTTGTCTTCTGGAGCCCAAACCACAACGCGCCAGCGTTTTCTGGATGCGTTCTGTGGGTTCAAATTGGTAGTCTTCTTTACTCATCTGTTTTGTCCGTTGCTTGTTGCATGTCTGCCGCTGTATTATCCTCGGACGGGTTGTCCTCTGGTAAATTTTCTTCAGCAAATTGCAACTCTTGTTCCAATGTTTCTATGTCCTTGATTTCAGACAAGCTGGGGAGTTCCTGCAAGGATGCCAGATTAAAGTCATCAAGAAATGTTTTGGTGGTGCCTAACATGGCGGGTTTTCCTGGTACATCGCGGTATCCAAGCACCCTGATCCAGTCTCGATCCATCATGTAATGAATGATTTTACTGGAAACAGCCACACCACGAATGTCTTCGATTTCTCCACGGGTGATGGGTTGACGATAGGCAATCAGCGCCAAAGTTTCCAACAAAGCACGGGATAATTTTTTGGGCTTTTGCTGTGTCAGGTTTTTTAACCAGGGTTGTACCTTACTGCGAGTTTGGATGCGATAACCTTTGGACAGTCTTTTTAACTCGATGCCACGATCCGCGTAATCATTTTCCAAATCATTGATGGCCTGATTGATGTCGTTGCTGGTGACCTCTTCTTCCGGGAACAGTTGTAACAAATCCTTGATGCTCAAAGGTTCATCAAATGCCATCAAGGCGGCTTCTACGGTGTTTTTCAGTTCTTTGATTTCCATACTATCCTGCCGCTTGTAAATAAATTTCACCAAAAGGCTGGTTTTGTACCAATTCCAGGGTTTGTGCTTTCAGTAATTCCAACACCGCCAAAAAAGACACCAAAG
>JAUHXW010000347.1 GCA_030426705.1 Gammaproteobacteria bacterium | reverse complement strand
TAAAGCACGCACTGTTATGGTTGTTAAACGTAGTATGGGTGTGGGTTATGCTGGATTGGATAATGATCTGTTTTATATGGACAAGACCATGATGATATTTGGCGATGCGAAAAAGGTTGTTGAGAGTATGGTCAAAGCGGTTTAATGTATACGTTTTTGTTACAATAATAATAAGACGCTATAAGGTGTCAGCGCATTTTTAATGCATAAGCCCCTATGCAGGGCCTTGCAGTTTTTTGCAATTTAGTGACCCGCCGGCAGAAAGCCGGGGGTCATTTTCATTTCGTTGGTTCATTCATTAAGCCGTTGCGCTTATTCTTTCGTTAGCCGAAATAGCTGGTTTGGCAGCTGGACTGTCAGCCAAATTATGGGCAGCCTTGCTTGTCGGCGTAACCGTGGCGATCTCCAACGAGTCGAGTGGACAGGGCTTGGCGATGCCGAAACCTTGATTCAGCATCCAGCCTCCATGACCCATTCCACCTACACAGAAGAGGAATTATTGGAGCACCTGATCAGCCCAACACTGATTCGCTTATCGGTTGGACTGGAACATATTGATGACATCATTGCTGATTTGGATCAAGCTTTTGAATCGGTGTTTTCAGATGGTTCAGATTTTTCCAATAAGGGATTGGCGATTTCCGCCTGATTTTTTAACTCAGTCACCAAATCAAACAAATGATCCGCTGTCACCTGTTCTGGTGGCAGTGGATCGCCTACCAGCAGTTCAACTTTAGCCATGAATTTACGGGGTAAACGGCCCACTATTTTTTTAGAATAACGCGAAAACATACTGCCCCAAAGGTTATTCAAGGCCATCGGCACCACTGGCACCGGCGTTTCTTTGATAATCCGTTCAATGCCTTTTTTGAATTGACCAATTTGCCCATCGGGCGTCAAGCGGCCTTCGGGGAAAATGCACACCACATCACCATCAGCCAAGGCTTCACGAACCGATTGGAAAGCCGCTTCCATCATTTCTGGGTCTTCTTTGGCAGATGCTACCGGGATGGCTTTGGCGGCATTGAACAAAAACTTCATGCCAAAACTGCTGTAAATTTTATGGTGCATCACAAAACGGGTCGGCCTTCTCACCCGCCCCATCACAATCGCCGGATCCACAAAGGCCACATGATTACACACCAACACCACCGGTCCTTCGGCAGGAATTTTTTCCAAACCTTTGTACTTGACCCGATAAACCAGCGACACCAACAACCAGGCTATCAGCCGCAATATAAATTCAGGCACTACGGTAAAAATATAGATACAAACAATGATGTGTAACACCACCGTGATCATGAACAACTGCGGAATTGACCAGCCCAAAACACCCAACACCACCATGCCCAATACAGCTGCGACTACCATAAATATGGCATTGATGATGTTATTACCGGCAATCACCCGAGATACTTTGGAAGCATCCGACCGTTCCTGCACCAAAGAATACAAGGGCACAATATACAAACCGCCAAACACCCCAATCATGGCTAAGTCTGTCAAAACACGATAAGCTCCAGGTACTTGCATCACCGCAGCTATGCCCAAATTTTGTAACCCTGAAACTGGCCAATCAGAACTCACCCAATACAAATCAAAACCAAACCAGGCCAAACCCAAAGCGCCCACCGGCACCAAACCAATTTCAACCCGCCTTCCTGACAGTTTTTCACACAACAATGATCCCACACCAATGCCCACCGAAAACATGGTTAACAACAAAGTCACCACGTGCTCATTGCCATTAAGCACTGTGCGACTGAAATTAGGCATTTGCGCCAAAAACACTGAACCAAAGAACCAAAACCAGGAAATGCCGAGCACCGATAAAAACACCACCCTTTTTTCTGGAATGATGCGCAGGTTTTTGACTGTAGCACGCCATAAGTTCCAATCCAGTTTAATGGTCGGTTCAGCCGCTTCACACAGAGGAATTTGCCTGGCTGACAAATAGCCCAAAGTGGCAAAAGTCACCACCGCCACTGAAATCGGCACGAAAGAATCCAGCGCAATCAGCACACCGCCCAGAATGGTTCCCAATAAAATCGAAATAAAAGTCGAAGACTCAACCAAGCCATTACCACCCATCAATTCATGGTTGCTCAGCTTTTCAGGCAAATATCCGTATTTAACAGGACCAAACAAAGTTGATTGCGACCCCATTAAAAACAACACAAAAATCAACAAGGGAATGCTGTTCAAATAAAAACCGACTGATGCCAACAGCATGATGCAAATCTCACCCATCTTAACCCGGCGAATCAACATCGCTTTTTCAAATTTGTCTGCGACTTGGCCTGCGAATGCGGAAAACAGGAAAAAAGGCAAAATAAACAAACCAAAAGCCAAATTGGTCAGAATATCGACTTGTTCTTCGACTACTCTAAAAGCAATCATAATGACCAGGGCATTTTTAAATACATTGTCATTGAATGCACCAAAAAACTGGGTCAAGAAGAACGGTAAAAAACGGCGTTGTTTAAGTAATTGAAACTGTGATTTTTCTGACATGCTGTTAACTGTTTTGATTTGATAACAGTTTAGCACCAGTTGCCAATTTATGTTGTCCTGTTGTACCTGGTATTTTCAGATGATACCGAGGTGTTAACCTCTAACACCGCGATAAAGATAGATTACCTTTTTCCTTCACAATCATTTTTTCCTTTTGGTGCATCAACAAACACAGGGGCATACTGCTCAATGGTATCATCGGTCAATTGCACCACTTCGCCATCCGGTTTTTGCAGGAAAATATCATAGCCGCTGTGTTTTTCTGTAGCCGATTCATAGACCAGGGTGCCATCGGGTAACCAGTCATGGTAAACCTGACTGCCGGATTTATGGGTGATTTGTTGGCGATTTTTACCATCAGCATCCATCACAAAAATGTCGTATTGATCATTCCGAAACGTGGCGTAACTGATTTGACCGTCGAAACGCCATCGGGGTGTGGCCGCCAAATAGCCTTGCCATTTTTGCTTCGGGTCGTATTTTGGGTAGTGGGTGATTTGTTGGGGCTTAATCTCTGCCAATGAGG
>JAUHXW010000023.1 GCA_030426705.1 Gammaproteobacteria bacterium | reverse complement strand
TTTGTGCAAAAGGCTTGATACTTTGAGCAGCTTTATAAATTAAATTATCCTCATTTGTCAGATTTTGAAACCCTTCAATAGTGATTTGATGACTTCCTTGATCAGCAGTTTTGGTAAACTGCATTTCATCACCCCAATCAAGAATCTGGAAAATGGTTTGTAAGTTATGAAATCCATCAGCTCTTTGACCCAGAATACGCAGCATCAAGTTAACTTTTGCGGGACTGAGTACTTTATGATTCACCATTGCCAGGATTTAATACTTAATTTAATGGAGTAAGGATTTTTGCGAGCTATGACTTTATGGGGCAAAACGCCTTTTTCATAATTTTCAAGTTTCGAATACTGTATCACCCAACCTTGATCAGTCACTGTATATCCTTTGTGATCATCATGCCACTCAAGTGTGCCCGATTGGTTGGGTTGACCAATGACCCATGATTGCAAAGCTTCCCAGGGTACCTGCCAACCAATTTGATTACTGAGTAAATCTGCGGCTGACGTACTGATGAAGCGCTGGCCGTTTGAAGTTTTAATGGAGGCTTGATGGCTTGTTTCAGTTAAAGTCCAACTTTTCTTACTTAATGGCGCTTTCAATACCACTTGAATTTCTTGAGTCGATTTTTGCCAATGAACGTGCCCACTGCCACCCTCAGTACCATCTGAAAATGACATTTTTCCTCTGAACTCATAAGCAGATTGATCACTTAAATCAATTAAAGCGTCAGGGTGTCCTGCCTTTTTATGAATATTCGTGGCACAAGAGACCATGATCACGCTACCAGCGAGCAAAATAAAATTGCGGAAATTTATTATCATAGCAGGAAGCTAATCAAGGGTTAGAGGTTATGTTTAAATTTGATGTAAGGGACTGTTCCAGTTAAATCATCAAGGGTATTACCTGTGGGCGTATTTTCTCGGATATTGCGTCTGGCACCAAATGAAATGGTGCCTTCTTTGGTGAAATGCCAATCCACTTGTAAATCCATGGTAGATTGTTCTAATTCGGTGTTGGTCATACTGTTCATGAAATCAGATTGGAAAGTTGCTCCAAATTTGTTATTCCTGATACCGAATCCTAATCGAGTGGTTTCTAACTGATCCTGATACAAACCGAGCAACTCACCACCAACTCGACCCACACCTAAATCAATACCAAAGCGCCAGTTGTTGGTGATGTTTAATACAGAACTCACGCCAAACTGGTAACTAAACAAATCATCTTCTGTTTGACCATAACGTTGTCCAACCTGATTTGAAAACAGACTGTAAGAACTTCGTTCCTCATCAATCACATTGACACGCAGGCTCAACCAATCAGCAAACTTCATGCCCATGATCAACTCTTCTCCAAACAAGCCTTCGCTGTTGGTCGAAAAGTGATAACCCTTATCCTGCGTGGCCAAAAAATCAAACCCGGATTGGCCTAAAGCAAGTGAGTTCTGCTGAAATGGATTATTCTGGGGGAAAACAGATTCAGTGGAGGTGTATGATTTGACACTTGATATTTCAAAAGGCTGAAAGGGTTTGAGATCCTCTGCATGAGCCAGTCCATTGGCTGCCAAAGCAGCTATGGTCAAAACTTTTACTACAGAATTAATCTTCAAAAACACCTGAGTCCCCAGTGGCAAATTAACAATTGGTTTGACCTGTAAGACAACCCAAATCGCAAATAGTTTCTTACAAAATTAATGATATCAAAACAATTTTATAAAATCAAGCAAAATCATAAAGATAAGGAGTTTTTCTAAAATAACTCTTAAACTTTGTGATGTGGCTCACAAAAGTGGCCCATTTCTGCATTGGCGCGCGGAAAATTGGCCGCGCATTCTAGCAGAAAAGACAACCAGGTCAAACAAAAACCATAAATAAATATGGTTATCCTTTTGCCTGGGTATTCTGCCAGTATTTTTTGGCCATTTTCATGGCTTTAGCCATCACTGTATTTTCGGCGTAAACACCGTCAATCAACACGCCTGCAGGCTGCTCCATCAACACCTCTATAGCTTCGGTGATATGAGAGACGGCATGAATAGCAAACAGCTTGTTTTTACACGCCTCTTGAGCATCAGCTCACCTGCATTGGCCTTGGGAATGATAACACCTTGATTGCCAGTCAAGCCTCGGTATTGACAGGTATCGAAAAAACCCTCGATTTTCTCATTGACACCACCAATGGCCTGCACCCGACCATGTTGATCAATCGCTCCAGTCATGGAAAAACCCTGATTGATTGGCACATCAGTCAGCGCAGAAATCAAACAACAAAATTCCGCTCCTGAAGCCGAGTCGCCATCTATGCCACCATAACTTTGTTCAAATGCAATCGATGCTGAAAAAGTCAATGGATGTTCAACTGGTAACATGTACCTCAATAACCCGCCTAAAATATGAAAACCTTTGGTATGAATTGAACCCGATTTTCCGGCCATACCCTCAATATCAATCACACCTGCGCGTCCTGGACCTATTGAGGTGGTAATTCTTGATGGAAAGCCATAAACAATGGGGCCAGCATGTATCACTGCCAAACCATTGATTTGACCTACGGTAAAACCTTCCGTATCCAGATTAATGGTACCGTCCTGTAGTCTTTCCTGAAACTTTCTTGATGACAGTCCTGCGCGTTTTTTGGTGCGACGTATGGCTTGTGTTACGTGTTCACCCTTGACCAATTTACCTTTGACCTTGTCAGCCAGATAGTTGGCTTCTCTGGCTAAATCTGCCACACGAGAAAATTTAGCAGTTAATTTTCCGTGCTGGGAACAAATCCTGGCCCCATGTTCAATCAGCTTGGCCACTGCTTCATTGTCAAATTGCAACAAACCGTCTTCTCTGATGATTTTGGCGATGATTCCAGCGTAATTTTTAAACCCTTCATCATCCCGGCTGATAACAGAATCAAAATCAGCCAATACCTTGAACAATTCCGGAAAATCCGGGTCCTGGTTATCCAGATAATAGTAAATGCCGGAATCACCAATCAAAATCACCCGAATACTGACTGGAATGGGTTCTGGCTTCAAAGATGGTTGCCCAAAAGGCCAACTCATTTCAGCAGGCACAATTTCCAACAATTCATTCTTGATGGTGCGAATAAGGGTTTTCCAGGCACCAGGTTCTGCTAAAACATCTCGTGCATCAAGCACCAGAAACCCACCATCAGCACGCAACAGAGAACCACCCACAATACTCATGTGATCTGCCAAAACAGGTCCATTTTCACCCCATTTACTTTCAATCGAGCCGAGCAGGTTTTGTAATGAAGGCACCCTTTCCACCAGCACTGGACAGTCCTTTTTTTCATCATGCTGAAGCAATAAATTGACTGCATAGCGTTCAAATGGATCAAATTTTTGTTTTTTCTGATAAAAATACTGATCAACTGACTCAAGGTATTCATTGATCTGTTTTGATTTAAACTGCTTGGCAAATTGAGCCACTTGCTGGTTAACCAAATTGGAAACGTGGTCCTCATAAAGCACTCTTACCTCCGCAGTTCCACCTTCCTTGACTTCATTGACTTTACGGCCAATTTCTTCCAGTTTTTTGCTGTAGGTTTGTTGTAATTCCATCAGCTTTTTTTGTTGCTCTTCTGAAATCTCGCCAGCAGAGACTTTTTGTTGCCAGGTGTTTGGATCAATCACCTGACCATCGATTTTTGGCGCAACGATGGTTTTTTGCCCTTGTTGCGTATTGACATTGATCATTGCCATCGACTGCTCTTCAAGTTCTTTTTCAAAAGGGTCGGTGATTTCAAGTATTTTTTCCTGAATTTGTTCTTCTGCCTTTGATTTGGCTTGCATCAAATCATCTGCTTCCAAAGATTTTTTCAAGTCTTCACTGATGAAAAAACTTAACTTTTCCATCATGTTTTTGAATTTTACACCCTTGCCTGCAGGCAAACTGATCAGTTTCGGTCTGTCTGGTTGGGCAAAATTCATCACATAACAATGTTCGGTTTTTTCCTTAAGTTTGGGTTTAACATCACGTAAGATTTTTGAAACCATGCTCATGCGGCCGGTGCCACTTAATCCGCGAACGTAAACATTTTGTCCGTATGCCTGACATTCAATGGCAAATTGCAAAGCTTCCAATGCATCATCCTGGCCAACAATCACATCCATCGGTTTGATTTCTTTGGTGGTTTTAAATCCTAACTTGCTGGCATCACATTGCCACCTGACCTGTTGCCATTCCAATTTTGTGTGTTCAATCATGGGTTTTTCTTGAGATATTTAGAACAAACAAACATATTAAACGATATTGCTTGCATGATTTATTTTTTTTACCTAAAGTTTGCTTTTTTTAACCTTAAAAGGTGTAGTTTTGAGTTCTTGGGTGGTATTAAAGTTTGGCGGTACTTCAGTTTCTTCGTTAACAAAATGGCAAGTCATTGTTGATGTCGTTAAATCCAGAATCAAGGAAGGATACAAGGTCTTGGTCATTCACTCTGCCGCTTCCGGATTGACCAACTTATTAACTGAAAAAATCTCCGACAACCAATCTATTTCTAAAGCATTCAGTGAACGTATCAATGCACTTGCCAAAGAATTAGGAACTAGCACCAAACTGATTGAGCCACTGTTATCACGACTTAAAGAATTGGACAACACAGCTCCACTGGACATCTACCAACAAGCAGAATTATTGGCAATGGGAGAACAGTGTACCCATGTCATTGCTTTAGACTTCTTGCAGCGACAACTGGAAACCAGCAGCATAGACCCAAAACAATGGTTAATCAGCTCAAAAAATGACCAACGAAGTCTGGAATCGCAAGTACTTTCAGCCAAATGTGACATTGACTCTAATCCGGAGTTGCAACAAGCCTTGACTGGCCAGTTTTATTTAATGCCAGGTTTTCTAGCCAGTGACAGGCAACACAGAACAGTTCTATTAGGTCGAGGGGGATCTGACACCACTGCGGCCTATATGGCGGTACAACTGGCTGCTCAACAATTAGAAATATGGACTGATGTACATGGTATATTCAGTGCCAATCCACACAACATACCCAATGCACGTCTGTTATTAAAAACCGGATATCAAGAAGCCAGAGAGATTGCGGCCAGTGGTGGCAAAGTGTTGCATCCAAGATGTATATTGCCTGTGGAACAACATAACATCCCCTTATTGATTAAGAACACCAATGACCCAGTTGCAGCAGGCACCGTACTTGCCAGCCAACACAGTCCAACCAAACCAAGAGTATCTGCCATTAACTCAAGACACCAAGTGACCTTAGTCTCAATGGAGTCTATGAACATGTGGCATCAAGCCGGTTTTATGGGTGACTTGTTCAATATCTACAAAAAACTGGGACTTTCTGTTGATTTGGTATCTACAGCGCAAACCAATGTAACCATTTCTTTGGATAACATTGACAACATCATTACCAATAACATCCTTCAACAACTCGAACAGGAACTGTCGCCGCTTTGTAGTGTAAAAATCTATCGAAATTGCTCGGCAGTGACTCTGGTTGGATATCGAATCCGGGCTTTGGCTGATAAAATTTCTCCAGTCATAGCCACCTTTGCAGACCAACGTATTTACATCACAACTCAATCTTCGAACGATTTGAATCAAACTTTTGTGGTTGACGAAGACCAGGCCGACAAATTAACCCGTGCGCTGCACGAAGTGTTGATTATAGATGACAAAGACTCCGATGAATTTGGTCCAACTTGGGCCGAGTTGATTGCGGACAAATCCCAAGAGCCGCAATTAAGCAAAGCCTGGTGGCAACACAAACAATTACAGTTGTTAGCATTCAGTGCCAATCAATCACCATGCTATGTCTATGATCTGGCAACCATTAAACATCAAATCGAACAACTTAAAACACTCAGCGCAGTTGATCAGATTTTTTACGCCAGCAAAGCCAACTCGCATCCGGAAATTCTTAAATTCATGTTCCAAAATAACGTCTCTTTGGAAACCGTATCCCCAGGCGAGATTGCCAGAGTCAAACAACATTGTAACGGGATTCAGAACCATGAAATACTGTTTACACCTAACTTTGCGCCGATCTTTGAATATGAAGAAGCATTGAATCAAGGATTAAATGTAACCATTGATAATCAATCATTGTTGTATGAATATCCCGAAGTCTTCTCAGGTAAAAACATCATACTTCGCTTAGACCCGGGTCATGGCAGTGGCCACCATCGATATGTTAGGACAGCAGGTGAACATTCTAAGTTTGGTATCCCTGCTTCTGAAGTAGAACCTGTAGCGAACTGGTGTCAGCAACATAATATCCAGGTTGTGGGGTTACATGCACATTCGGGCAGCGGCATTCTTGACCACAACAACTGGCCACGTATTGCCAGCTATTTAGGCGGTTGCCTCAATTTATTCCCTGATGCTGAAGTCATCAATGTGGGCGGTGGATTAGGTATTCGTGAAAATCCCGGTGATGCAGGCTTGGACCTCAAAGCGCTGAACGAAGAACTGCTGGCATTTAAATCACTGCACCCCGGCATCAAATTATGGATGGAGCCAGGACGATATTTGGTGGCTCATTGTGGTGTATTACTGGCTAAGGTCACACAAACCAAATGGAAAGGGCGACATGGCTATATTGGTATAGAAACTGGCATGAACTCCCTCATTAGACCGGCTCTATATGGCGCTTGGCACAACATTGTTAACCTCTCACAACTTGATGCCAATACTGAGTTTACTGCCACGATTGTGGGACCCATGTGTGAAACAGGTGATATCCTGGGTATTGACCGAAAAATGCCAAAAACAGAAATTGGTGATACTATTTTGATCGCCAACACCGGTGCTTATGGTGCTGTCATGTCATCAAATTACAACTTAAGATCACCTGCGCAGGAGTTGATTATTTCCTGAGCGACGGTTTTTTTGCTGCTTTATTAGGACTAACAGACCCTAGATATACCCTTGCAATCAAGGTTTACTAACCAGGATTATCGACACCCAATCCTTTCAGGTTGATTCCAAATGTAAGATGAAATTAGGATTTTGACGTAACTTTGTGCATTTCGCCAAAAATAATATCTGGCTGTTATGTATTATTTTTACAGTAACCAGCTTTCCCAATAAGTCACAACGGAGCGCCGATGATCGCTTGCTACCCTGTTAGATAATGAAACACAATTTTGCAGGGCTTTGCTCAACTGGGATGTTGAAATAATATTTGAAAACAAATTCGAATGATTTTCACTGTACCAGTTTGACAATTATTTAACAAACAGTTATAGTTACTCCACTTACTACTAATTTATTCGTACGGAGGAACATATGAAGAAAACTTTACCCTTGTCTTTTACTTTTTTACTGGTTGCATGTGGCTCAAATCCAAATAAAGTTGTGGCCGTAAAAGCAGGTGAAGATGTCTACAAAACCGATATGGCAGCTGCTCACGCAATCAAAACCAACAATAAAGATAAAGTTGTGTGTGAAACCAGAAGAAAAACAGGTTCACACTTCAAAGAAAAGATTTGTACCACAGTCAGCCAAAAAGAACGCGAAAGAGAAGATGCCAAAAGAACCATGGAACAAAACAGAACGCTTTCAGCTAAAAGAGTTACTCAAGGAAGAGGCGGATGATTAGAATCCCAATCACAAGAATCAAGGATGATTCGTTTTTTCAACCTTAACAACTTTTTCACCCAAACCTTTTTACAATTCAATGAATTTAATCAATAATTGACTTCAATTAAAGGAAGTTAAAAATTGGCATGATTCATTTATACACTGCTGCCACACCCAATGGCTGGAAAATATCTGTTTTGCTTGAAGAGTTGAGTGTTGACTATCAGCTTCATCCTGTTGACCTGACGGCAAACGAGCAGAAATCCCCTGAATATTTGGCCATCAACCCCAATGGCAGAATTCCAGCAATCATTGATACCGATTCGGATATTTCGATTTTTGAAAGCGGTGCCATCATGATTTATCTGGCCGAAAAATATGGCCAGTTTTTACCAACTGGAGCGAAAGGCCGCACTGAAGTTATTCAATGGCTGATGTTTCAAATGTCAGGTATTGGACCCATGATGGGTCAAGCCAATGTATTTTACCGCTATTTCCCTAAAAAAATACCTGAAGCCATTGAACGCTACCAAAATGAAGTTAAACGCCTTTTTGGCGTCTTGGACAAGCATTTGCAAGACCGTGAATACCTGGCCGGCGATTATTCCATTGCTGATATGGCCAATTGGTGTTGGGTCCATACGCACAACTGGAGCGGTGTTGACATCACCCCATTTAATAACCTAAAACGCTGGAATGACCAAATCGGCCAAAGGCCTGCTGTCATCAAGGGCATTCAAATTCCTGCGAAAGTCAACAAGGATGACATCAAAAAAGCAGGACAACAATTGATTAAATAAAATATATGAACAAATTTAAACTTACCTCGTGCTTATTAATTGTCACGACATTTTTGCAAGCTCAACCGGTACCAGATTCGCCACCCAATGAACATGAATTACAAATTGGTTTGGCTGGCGTTTCAAGTCAGTCTATATATCTTGGCGGCAGCAGCCAAACAAGGGTTTTCCCTGCCATTGACTATCAATATAAACGCTTTTATTTTCAGGCAGGCGACCTGGGTTTGAATCTGGTAGACAGCAATGATTGGGAAGTTGATTTTGGTCTTGGCGTCAATCTGGTTGGAGATGTTGATCGAGGTGACAGTGTGGCTTTGTCTCACCTGCCAGACTTGAGCTATCCGCTCAGTGCTTTTGTTTCAGCCCAGTACAAATCACCCATTGGCCTGTTCAAAGTTAAACACAACAAAGAAATCAACAACAAGCACAATGGCTATTCCACCAGTTTAAGTTATGCAGCCGCCGTTCGTCGCGCTGGTTGGTTAATTATGCCGAAAGTGACTTACACGCAGCACAGTGAAGAAGTGATTAACTATTTTTATGGTGTTGAGCAAAGCTTTGCCACCAATGAAATTGCTGCCTATCAAAGCAATGATGGAGACAGTTATCAACTCAGCATTTTGGGGCTGCGTGAATTGAATGATAAATGGTCTTTATTGGCCAATGTCCAAAATGAATTTTATGGCAATGAAATCAGTGACAGTCCGATTGTCGAAAATGATCAACGACTGAGTTTGTTTGTTGGTTTTCTCTACAAGGTGTTTTAAAGAAACACTGAACAATAAAAGTTGACTTTGTTTTCTGAAAAAACGGGTAGTTGACTTTAGTCAACCTGCTTTCAGCTACTGTAGTTGTAATGGGTCGGCTAAAGCCGACTACCCTATGAACTTATTTTAAGTCAAGAAGAGTAACACACGCAATTCGGAGTTTCCTTCATAAAACATTCACTTATGGGGCTTACTCCAGATATAGGCCACTAAAGAAGCCAAAATAAGTAACATCACTACAAGATAAATTGGACTATAACCTCGGTACCACAGCATAAATAAACTCAAAGACATCATGATGGTGGCAAGACATTTGGCAAACAATGGAATCGCCCTATGTTGTTGCCATGAATGGATGATGGGACCCAGTTTGGGATGATTTTCAATCCAGGAGGCCAATCTCGGTGAGCATTTACTGGCTGCCCACATCGCCAGAATAATAAATGGCGTGGTCGGCAAAACTGGTAACACAACCCCAATCAAACCCAACAACAGTGACAAAACTGCAATGACCCAATAGAACCATCGATGTTCCTTTAACCATTTCATGCAACTTACTGAGTTCCTAGCAGCATTAACAAAGCATCAGTTATATTTTTTTGTGTTTTTTTATTCAGCGCTTTACCTTGCTGTGAAATCCAAAACACATCTTCAGCCCGGTGCCCAAAAGTACCAATTTTGGCGGCATGAATATTGACATTTTGCTCCACAAAAATTTGTGTGATGTTCACCAATAAACCATCGTAATCATTACATTTGAGCTCAAATCGCGTCTCATTTTCACTTCTCCCTACAGAGAAACTCAATTCCGGTGGCTCCAAAAACAACTTCTCCCGACGACTGACTACCAACTCCCGACTGTTGATTTGAATGGTGTCCTGAGAAAGTACAAATGATAAGGCATCCCTGATGGATTGCATGACTTCCTCATCGTGTGTTCCCAAACAATGGAAATAATCCAGCACAAAGCCATTGGAACCGGTATAAATCCTGGCATTGGCCACACTCATATGAAATTCTGCAAAAACTTCAACCAATTGATGAAACAAGCCTTTTTTATCCTGGCCATAAACCATTACTTCAAAACCATCGTCATGTAAGTCGGTGACACAAACAGTCGGCAGGTGGTTATTCTCTGCGATTGCCTGACTGACCTGGGCTATTTGCTCAGGTGAGGAGTAGTCAAAAAACCGATCGGGTATATGTTGCCATAAATCAACCACTTCCTGATGGTGTCTTTCATCCAGCAAATCCATGGCTTCGGCTTTGGTGGTTTCTACCACATCAGTAGGGGTGGCTGAAAAATACAACAGGGTGCGTTCATACAACTCCTGAAGCAAACTGTCTTTGTATGAATTCCATAATTTTGGATCGGTGCCATTGATGTCAGCAATGGTCAAAATATACAGGTGGTTCAGATAGTTTTGATTACCGACCAAACTGGCAAATTTTTTAATCACTTTGGTGTCACTGATGTCTTGTTTCTGAGCGACCACTGACATGATCAAATGGTATTTAACCAACCAGCTTAACAAGGCAGCATCAGTTTCAGGCAAATCAAATTCTTTGGCAAATTGTGCCGCATCTAAAGCCCCCAACTCAGCATGATCACCACCCCTGCCTTTGGCAATGTCATGAAAAAAACCTGCCAGATTAAGCACATACGGCGTTTGAATTTGTTTTGCGACTTCATGGGCATGGCCATGAAACTTGGGTGTAAGAAATATTTTACGGATGTTGCGCAGCACAAACAGGGTGTGTTGATCGACGGTATACATGTGAAATAAATCATATTGCATGCGCCCGACTATTTTGCCAAAAACCGGTAAGTAAGTGCCCAGAACTCCCAAGGCATTCATCAATCGCAGTTGGCTGAACACCAGGTTTTTGTGTTTAAAAATACCCAGAAAAAGTTGTTTGATTGATTGCTCTTTTCTGAATTCATCATCAATCAGGTACAGGCTTTGGCTGATTTTGCGCAAGGTATTGGCTCGAATACCATGTACTTGTGGATTTTGCTGGTAATGATGAAAAACTTCCAATAATGCCGCGGGTCGTTGACTGAACACTTCATCATGGGTGACATCAAGGTATTGGTTGATGATTTGAAAATCTTCGGTCAGTTCGACAATTTGCTTGTCTTCAAAACTCTGGATGATGTTTTCCTGAAACAGTTGTAACAGCCGCATGTTGAGTTGTTCCAATTGCATGGCATTGCGGTAATGGCTTTGCATGAATTTTTCCACCGCCAGTGACTCTTCATCATCTTCATAGGAAAATATTTTGGCCAGGGCTTTTTGGTGCTCGAACAGCAAACGGTCTTCCTTGCGACCAGCCAACAAGTGCAAGGCATAGCGAATCTTCCATAATTTCCGCATGCCTTTTTGCAGCTGGATGTATTCTTCTGGCAACAAAAATCCCACATCCACCAAACCGTGCATGGAAGATACATGAAAATGCCTTTGTGCCACCCAGGTCACCATTTGAATGTCACGCAATCCACCCTGGCCTTCCTTGATGTTGGGCTCCAGGTTATAAGCTGTTTCACCATATTTGTCATGGCGGGTTTGCTGTTCCTGATATTTGGCTTGAAAAAAATCCCGACCCGACCACATGTGTCGATCATTGGTACGCTCAAACATGTCGTTGTACAATTGGTGCTCACCTTGCATAAAACGACTTTCCATCAGGTTGGTCACCACGGTCACATCATCCTTGGCCAGTGCAATGGTTTCTTCAACCGTTCTGACGGCTTGCCCCACATCCAGACCCAAATCCCACAAATCCTGTATAAAACCGCTCACCGCTTCTTCTGGTAATTGTTCATGATAAAGCACCAGCAAATCCACATCTGAATGAGGTTGTAAGTCACCACGGCCAAAGCCACCCACCGCAACCAATGTCAATTGGCTTTGATCCAATTCATGACGCCGCCACATTTCAAGTATCAATTGTTCAACAATCCAGGCACGGGTTTTCACCAAACGAGAAATGTTGTGCCATTGATAAAACGCCTCATTCAGCTTGGCATCGGCTTGTTGTAGCAGGATTTTGTAAGCAGTGATGGGCTGGCCTTTGATGGCAGCCAGCGCAGTTAAATCAAAATAATCATCGGCATGGTCTGGGGGTGCCAGTAATGCCATGATTTAAAGTGGAAAGTTTTTAGATTCAGTGAGCACATCATAACCATCACTGGTGACTGCAATGGTGTGTTCAAATTGTGCCGACAAACTGCGATCCTTGGTCACCACCGTCCACCCATCCGGCAATAACTTCGAATGTCTTTTGCCCAGATTAATCATGGGTTCAATGGTAAAGGTCATACCCTCTTCCAACACCACACCAGTTCCAGCACGACCATAATGGAGCACTTGTGGATCTTCGTGGAAAGTTTCACCAATGCCATGACCACAATATTCTCGCACCACGGAAAACCGATTTTTATGAGCAATGGCCTGTATAGCTGCACCAATGTCTCCAAGACGTACCCCAGGCTTAACCATTTCAATCCCGGTTTTCATGGCCTGATAAGTCACATCCACCAATTTTTTGGCTCTGATTTTTGGTTCACCCACGTAGTACATGCGGGAAGTATCTCCATGCCAGCCATCTTTAATCACGGTGACATCGATGTTGATGATGTCGCCATCTTTCAGGATTTTTTTCTCATCGGGGATACCATGACAAATCACTTGATTGACTGAGGTACAAATAGACTTGGGAAAGCCTCGGTAATTCAACGGCGCCGGAATGCACTTTTGCACCTCGACAATGTGTTGATGACAAATTTCATCCAATTCAAGTGTCGACACACCTGGTTTAACATATTCGCCAATCAAATCCAGCACTTCAGCAGCGTTTTTTCCTGCTTCGCGCATTTTTTCAATCTGTTCCGGTGTTTTGATAATTATGGCCATAGTTTTATTTTATGAGACCTCTGTATAAGTCTGGGTCATTGCAAAAAAGAGCTAAAAGCCTAAAGTTCAAGGAAGGAAACGCAAGTAATAGCAATCTATTGCTAAGTTTTCTAACGCCGAAATTTAGGCTTTTAGACTTTTTTTCTTGATTCACGACTTATACAGAGGTCTCTTATGTGAGTAATGGGGTGAAATTTTAGCCTATTTTCACTAAACTATCACCTTTTGCAAACCGGCACTCAAAACATGCTGTACCCTTTTACCCGAAAAAGAAGGCTGCGTTCTTCACAAGCCATCAGAAACCTCAGTCAGGAGCATCATTTAACCGTCAATGATTTGATTTGGCCTGTGTTCGTGTTGGATGGTTTTAATCGCACTGAGGACATCCCATCGATGCCAGGTGTACAGCGCATGAGTGCTGATGTGTTACTTGAACGATTGACACCACTGCATAAGCAAGGTTTGAATGCCATCGCGTTGTTCCCGGTGGTTGATGCAGAATTCAAATCTGATGATGCCGTAGAAGCCTGGAACCCAGAGGGGTTGGTACAAAGAACGGTCAAAACCATCAAGTCAGCACTGCCTGAATTATTGGTTATTACCGATGTGGCACTCGATCCTTATACTTCCCATGGTCAGGACGGCATCATTAACGAACAGGGCGAAATTCTTAATGACGTCACCATCAAAGCACTGGTGATGCAAGCCTTGTCACATGCCAAAGCTGGTGCTGATGTGGTGGCACCATCAGACATGATGGATGGTCGGATTGGTGCCATTCGTGAATCACTTGAGGACAAAAAATATCACAATACCGGCATTTTGGCCTATTCAGCCAAATACGCTTCGGTGTTTTATGGCCCATTCCGTGATGCGGTTGGCTCCGCAGGGAATTTGGGCAAAAGCTCCAAAGCCACCTATCAAATGAACCCCGCCAATGCGCTGGAAGCGATTGATGAAATCGCCATGGACATCGACGAAGGGGCTGATATGGTGATGGTCAAACCGGGTATGCCGTACCTTGACATCATCAAAACCGCCAAAGACCATTTCAATGTGCCCATCTGCGCCTATCAGGTTTCTGGCGAGTATGCGATGCTGCAAAGTGCGATTGACAATGGTTTTCTTGATGAACAAAAAGCCATCATGGAAGCCCTGCTGTGTTTTAAGCGTGCCGGTACCGATGCCATTTTGACCTATTATGCCGATCGCGTGACCGAATGGTTGAATCAATAAAAACCTATAAATTAGGACTGTTCGGCCATCCGGTCGCACACAGCCAATCACCCAAAATTCATGCTGGTTTTGCGAAACAATTTGGTATTCAACTGGATTATCAATTGATTGATGCCACCGATTCTGAGTTGCCAAAAAAATTCAAAGACTGGATAACACGGTATTGACCATTACACCGAACGCGCACATTTGGCCCAAGCGGTCAATACCGTGTTTTGGCGCGATGGTGAACTTTGGGGTGATAACACCGACGGTGATGGCCTGGTTCTGGACTTACACAACAAAGGCATTGAACTTCAGGATGCACAAATCTTAATCATCGGCGCAGGCGGTGCCACCCAAGGCATTATTCCCAGTCTTTTGGCACAATGCGTTGCGCATATTGACATCAAAAACCGTGACATTGCAAAAGCCAAAAAACTGGCTCAACAATTCGACCGGTGTAAGGCCTATCAGGAAAACCAATCTCACAGTTACGATTTAATCATCCACGCCACCTCAATGGGACATCAGGGCTTATCCCCTGAATTGCAGGCAAATTGGTTTGGCAATCAAACCATCGTCTACGACCTGAGCTACGGTCAGGCCGCGGAGCCATTCCTTTCATCAGCTAAAACAATGGGCGCAATACAAGCCTATGACGGCCTCGGTATGCTCTACGGGCAAGCTGCTTTATCATTTGAGCTTTGGTTTGGACAAAAGCCAAGTATCAATTTTATGTCATTCTGAGCGAAACGAAGTGAAGCCGAAGAATCTCATCACGAACTGAAATTCACTGTACCAAAACTTTCTTACTAAACTCACACAAATCCACAATTACGCACTCTGAGCAAAGTGGCTTTCTGGCTTTACACACATAGCGGCCATGCAGAATCAGCCAATGATGCGCATCGACCAGAAACTCTTTTGGAATGACTCGAAGCAGGCGCTTTTCCACTTCAAGCACATTTTTTCCGGGAGCGATTTTGGTGCGATTGGAAACACGGTAGATATGGGTATCGACGGCCATGGTTGGTTGACCAAAAGCGGTATTCAAAATCACATTGGCAGTTTTACGACCGACGCCCGGCAAGGATTCCAAATCCTTGCGGTTTTCGGGCACTTTGGAGTCAAATTGTTCAATCAGAATCTGGCAGGTTTGGATGATGTGCTTGGCTTTGGAGTTATACAGACCAATGGTTTTGATGTAGTCTTTCAGTCCATCTTCACCTAACGCCAGTATTTTTTCAGGTGTATTGGCAACCGGAAACAGTCGTCTTGTGGCTTTGTTCACACCGACATCGGTCGATTGTGCCGATAAGGCCACGGCCACCAACAGCTCAAAAGGCGAGGAATATTCCAATTCGGTGGTCGGCTTGGGGTTGATATTACGCCAACGGGTAAATATTTCTGTGCGTTTTTCCTTGTTCATAACTGCTTATGGGGCTGTTTCATTGGGTGTTTGCGCGATGTCTTTGGAGACTTGCTTGAACAATTTTCTTAACTGACGGTTAATCGACAAAACTTGTGTCATTTGCCCATTCAATTCACTCATGACATTCAACAAGGCATGGATGCTTTTTTTGCGCAACTTCTCTTCTTTATCAACTGTCACTGCAAATTGATCCACAGTGTTTATATCGGTCAATCCTTTTGACTCAAGTTTGTGCCGCAAATCCAGGTTCTCCGCTTCAATACGCAATAATTCATCTTGCATATTCAATGCCACTTGCTGCAGCTGTTCTGTGACACCGGGTTGATTGTTGTATCGCTGCCAAAAGTCGTTGTGTAAAAATCGAATGGAAGTCATTGATTTTTGTCCAAAGTCTTCAATTAAGCCAGCTTCAGC
>JAUHXW010000346.1 GCA_030426705.1 Gammaproteobacteria bacterium | reverse complement strand
ATCTGAAATGAAATATTGTTTAGGTCGGCTAAATCCGACTACCCTTGGATGTCTTTCAAAGCCTCAGTGCATTGGTCAGAAAATCTAAGAATGCTTGGGTAGTTGGCTTGAGCTAACCTTTTGATTTTCTGTATTTATTATCGCAAAGTCGCTAGGCAAGAGGCTAAAATAACACCATGATAAAACAGAGAAAACTATGTATTCACAAGGCTTAACAGATGCCAAGGGTGGGGAAGAACCTGCTGAATTATTGGCTGAGTTTCAGGCGAAAATAGATCGTGAGGAAAAAATTGAACCTCGCGATTGGATGCCGGAGGCTTATCGCAAGACATTGATCAGACAAATGTCACAACATGCGCATTCGGAAATTGTTGGACAATTGCCAGAAGGTAACTGGGTGACTCGCGCGCCGAGTTTGAAAAGAAAAATGATTTTGCTGGCCAAAATTCAGGATGAAGCCGGACATGGCTTGTACATTTATTCAGCCACAGAAACTTTAGGTGTAACCCGAGACCAACTGAATGATGAGTTACTGACCGGTCAAGCCAAATATTCCAGTATTTTTAATTACCCGACTTTATCATGGGCTGATATAGGTGCTGTGGGTTGGTTGGTTGATGGCGCCGCCATCATGAACCAGGTGCCTCTCTGTAGAGCCTCCTATGGCCCTTATTCAAGGTCGATGATTCGCATTTGTAAGGAAGAAAGTTTTCACCAGCGTCAAGGCTATGAAATCATGACTGTATTGGCGCGTGGTAGCAAGGAACAAAAAGACATGGCTCAACGGGCTTTGAATCGTTTTTGGTGGCCCTCGTTGATGATGTTTGGCCCCAGTGACAAAGACTCTAAACATTCTGAACAATCCATGAGGTGGAAAATCAAACGATTTACCAATGATGAATTGCGTCAAAAGTTTATTGATGCCACCGTGCCACAAGCTGAACATTTGGGCTTAACGGTGCCTGATCCTGAATTGAAATGGAATGAAGAAACCGGTCATTACGATCACGGTGAAATTGATTGGAATGAATTCATGAATGTGATTAAGGGCAATGGCCCATGTAACAAAGAACGCATGCGAGCGCGCATCAAAGCACATGAAGAAGGTGCCTGGGTTCGCGAAGCCGCACAACAATACCACGCCAACAAAAACAGTGAGGCAGCCTGATGTCAGAGATGAAATTATACGAAGTTTTTATTCGCGCCAAATCTGGCCTTAACCACCGCCATGTCGGTTCCTTGCATGCCAGTGACGCCGAGATGGCCTTAATGAACGCCCGCGATGTATACACCCGCCGCAAGGAAGGTGTCAGCATTTGGGTGGTGGAATCCAAACACATCGCTGCCTCTAATCCAGAGCAGGAGCATGAGTGGTTTGATCCGGCAGAAGATAAAGTTTATCGACATCCAACTTTTTATCCGCTGGATAAAGAAGTTGAGAACATGTAAAAAGGAGTGAACATGGAACAAGCACTTTATCAATACGCACTGCGTTTGGCTGATTCTTCACTCACCATGGGTCAACGTTTGGCAGAATGGTGTGGCCACGGCCCTTATCTGGAAGAGGATGTGGCATTGACCAATGTTTCTCTCGACCTGATTGGCCATGCGCAAATGTTTTATCAGATTGCTGTTGATTTATCAGGTGAAACCAAAACTGCTGATGATCTGGCCTTTTTGCGTGATGCCCATGAGTTCAGAAATCCCTTGTTAACTGAACTGCCAAGGGGTGATTTTGCTTACACCACATTGAAACAATACTTTGTTGATGTGTTCAATTTACACCTGTATCAGGCTTTGTCGCAATCCAATCACCAACCATTGGCACAAGCTGGCAAAAAGGCACTGATGGAAGTTAAATATCACCTCACGCGTTCGCAAGCCTGGTGTGAGCGTTTGTCAATGAGCACCGCTGAGGCCAAACAAAGAATGCAACAAGCACTGGATGACCTTTGGTTTTACACGCCTGAGTTGTTTGAAACCGATGAAGTCATGCGGCAGCTGGCTGATGATGGTGTGATTGCTGATTATGCGAGCTTGAAAAATAATTGGCAAAAACAGGTTGAGGCATTGTTGAAAAAGTGCCAGTTGGAACTGCCAGCATCTGGTTGGGTGGCTACCGGTGGCCTGCAAGGTGAACATTCAGAGCATTTAGGCTATATGCTGGCTGAAATGCAATTTCTACAAAGGGCTTATCCTGGTTGTGAATGGTGATGTCCACTGCCACAGAAGCAAAAATTTTTGAAATTCTGGAAGCGGTCAAAGACCCGGAAATACCCGTCATCAGCATTCGTGAACTGGGGATATTGCAACAAGTCACTATCGACGGTGATCAAATCAGCGTGGGAATTATCCCGACTTATTCGGGTTGTCCAGCCATGTTTGCCATCACTGAAGACATCAAAAACACGCTGAAAAGCCAGGGATTTGTAGATGTGAACGTTACTTTGCTTAATGAGCCCGTCTGGAACACCGATATGATTACGGACTCGGGCAAAGCTGCCATGAAAGCCTTTGGCATAGCGCCGCCCCAAAGTCTATCCGAACAACAAGTCAGTTGCCCATTGTGTGGGTCAACCGACACCACTTGTATCAGTCAGTTTGGCTCTACGGCTTGTAAAGCCTTGTACCGTTGTCAAAGCTGTCTGGAACCTTTTGATTACTTTAAATGTCATGCATAAATTTCATTCATTAACCATCAACAACATCAAACAAGAGCCCAATGCTGTGATTTGGACACTTGCTATTCCAGCAGCATTGGCCGAAGAATTCACCTACCAACCCGGCCAGCACATCACCTTCAAAGCAGAAATCAATGGAGAGGAGTTGCGCCGCAGTTACTCGATTTGTTCGGCACCCAGCAGAGTTGGTGAGATAGATGTGTTGATTAAGGGTGTTGACGATGGACGTTTTTCACAAGCTGCCATGACTCAATATCAGATGGGTGACACCATAGAAACCTTGTCACCCAGCGGTCATTTTGTGGTTGAGCCAGAAGAGGGTGCTTGTTACGTCGGTTTTGCTGCCGGTTCAGGTATCACACCCGTGATGGGCATGATTTATGCGGTGA
>JAUHXW010000022.1 GCA_030426705.1 Gammaproteobacteria bacterium | reverse complement strand
AAACTGTCTCGCTGCATGCAATTCAATGCCAATAACCGGCAACACTTTCTGGCCATTTCTGCCACCGCCATGCGGCAAGTTGTGATTGATCAGCTCAAAGCCAAAAGTCGTGATAAACGCGGTGGAGATTTGGTGGCCACCACTTTGTCCGACACCAAAATGCCCATGTTGAAAAACCAACTGGAAATTCTGGCGGTTGATAAAGCACTCTCTAAACTCCATGCCATAGAGCCCAAGTTGTCTAGCACCGTTGAATGCCGATATTTCGCTGGCTATTCAGAAAAAGAAACTGCCGAAGCCCTGGGGGTCAACGAGCGCACCGTGCGCCGCTATTGGACTCGTGCAAAACGTTGGTTGAGCATGGAGCTGGCCAGTTGAGCCAATTGAATCCACACCTTTCACATTTGGTTTGTTGTTATTGTGGCGCCGAGTATCCGGTCGATTCGCCCATGAACCTGTGCCCGAATGATCAGCGCCCGGTGCAAATGGCCTATAACCTTGAGGCAATAAAAAACACCCGTTGGCATTTTCCTGAACGGAAAAACCTGTGGCGTTTTGCCGGCTTGTTACCTATCAATCAGGGGTTTTACACCATGGGTGAGGGTTTTACACCTTTGCTGGATTATGGTGATCATCCATTGGCGCAACAAGCAGGCTTCGATTTGTTTGTTAAAGATGAGGGTAAAGGGCATCCGGGTTTTGGGCAAAACCCGACATTGAGTTTTAAAGACCGGGGCATGGCTGTGGTCATCAATATGGCCAAACATTTTGCTTTGCATAAACTGGCTGTACCCACTCAAGGCAATGCCGGTGATTCATTGGCTTACTATGCCAACCAAATCGGTATCGGCGCAGCTGTCATCATGCCTGATGACACCCCTGCACCCATCATTGGCAATGTGGCTGCATTGGCCTACCGCAACCCAAATATTGTGTTGGACATGGTAACTGGTACCATCAAGGAAGCTGGTGCTTTGATGAAAGAAAAATACCTGCCCAAGGATTATTTCAATGTGGCGACTTTTCAGGAGCCGGGTTGGCGAATTGAAGGCAAAAAAACCATGGGACTGGAGCTGGCTGAACCCAATGCAATGTCAGATCAATGGCAATTACCCGATGTGATTTTGTATCCGACCGGTGGTGGTACGGGTATTTTGGGTATGTGGAAAGCTTTCGATGAGCTGGAACAACTGGGTATGATTGACAGTAAACGGCCCAAAATCATCGCCATTCAATCAGCAGCAACGCCCCCGGTAAAAAATGCTTTTGAGCAAGGTTTGTTTGAACCTGAACCAACCGCTGCCGGTAAAACACTGGCCGTCGGGTTGAATGTGGCTGGTGGCGTCGGTCATTTCAAAGTATTGGACATCATCAAGCAAAGTGGTGGTACTTCCGTGGCCTTATCCGAACAAGCCATCGCCGAACACTTGTCACAGGTTTGGCATGAAAAACACTGGTGGGTTTGCCCTGAAGGCGCCGCTTGTCTGGCAGCCATTGAACAACTGGTGGATGAACAACACATTAAACCGAAAGATCAGGTGGTGGTATTCAACACCGGCTCATTTGAAAAATATTTACCCGAAGTTCGACACTTGCTGAAATAAATCAGGACCTTCCTTGAACAGCTAAGTATGGCTGGTGATACAATGAACAACTTAAATGGGTGAAATACCCCGGTTTCTTGTCAGTTTTGAATGAAATTTACCAACTCAACTTGACGATTGGATTCTATGAACAAACCAAAATCACCAGATGACATCATTAAACAGGCTTTGCTGTTAGATACCGCAGAGCGAACACTGTTTATTGAAAACATTGCTGACCAGGAAATTAAAAAGCAGGTTGAATTTATTTTAAGTGATGAAACCGCTGTTACACAATTTTTGTTAAAGACCGGTATTGGCGTTACTGAACTGGGTCATTCCTCTTTTTCAGACATCGAGACAGGGACAAAAATCAATCGGATAACCATAGAACAGCTGATTGGTAAAGGTGGAATGGGCTCTGTTTATCTGGGATATGATGATAAATTAAAAAGACAAGTTGCCGTTAAATCCATCCGCCCTGAATTTGTAACCAAGGAATCTACTCAAAAAAGATTCATCCGCGAAGCCCAAATACTTTCTCAAATCAACCACCCGGCCATTTGTCAAATATATGATTATATTGAAACAAAATTAGGTGACTTTTTGATTCTTGAGTATATCAAGGGTCAACACCTGTGGGAAACGAGCCTGACTTTTGAAGAAAAGATAGATGCTTTAATTAACTTGGCATCCGCTCTGGTGGTCGCTCATGAACAAGGCATCATCCATCGTGATTTAAAACCTGACAACATACTCATCACAGAATCAGGTGAGGTTAAAATTTTAGATTTTGGCATTGCCCAATCCATAGACAAGAAAACTGACCCAATTGGATCATCAGATTCTCAAGCTATTGCAAAGGGAGCGCTGACGCAACAAGGCATATTGCTCGGCACCATACGGTATATGAGCCCTGAGCAGGCGAATGGCGACACCATCCACACAGCCAGTGACATTTACTCATTAGGAATCATCGCCCAGGAGCTGTTAAGCGGTAAGCCTGCTTATCAAAAATTTGATACAGATGAACTGCTCTCCGAAGTCAAAAAGGCCAATGTACTGCCCGCCAATGATCTTCCCAGGGGTTTGCTCAAACTGATTCGTGAGACCACACAAGTTTCGCCAGAATTAAGGCCAACGGCACAAAGTGTCGTTAAAGAGTTAACAGCCATCAAGAATGCTCCTAAGCTCAGAAAAAGAAAAAAACGGTTCATGTTCATGGCTCTGGCACTGACTGCCATTGTCTTTGCTTTTTTTATTACACAATGGAAATCATTTGAAACTAAGGAAGTCCGTTTAAAGATTGAGTCAGAATATCAGACTGAAATCAATCGAATGGCCCAATCCCGAGAGCTGGTTTATCTGCTGCCCATTCACAACATAGAACCTGAAGAACAGCAATTTGATGCCCTAGCAGAGTCCATCATACAACGCATTGAACAAGACCCAAAACTGGACTTAAAACAAAAACAGCGCTTGAAAGGACAAGTGTTTTTAGAAACCGGAAAATATCAGGAAGCGGTTGATTTATTGGAACAAAGCTCATCAAATCATACCTTATTGGCGCGTGCATGGAAAAACTTATATTTAGAAAAAATAGCTGATTACCGCTATAGTCAAGGTGATTCAAAAGGTGAGGAAGCTCAGTTAATCCGAACCAAGTATTTAACACCTGCACTTAAATACATTGAATTGCAAACAACAAAAGACGACGTATTAGAGGCCTTCAAACTGGTTTTCACATCCTCATTGGATGATGCTTTGGTGATTCTGAATCAAGTCATAGCAAACCAAAACTGGAACAATGAAGCATTTAAACTCAAAGCCTCCGTGCTCAATAACCTGTATTTTAAAGCGAGTGAACAAGGCAACTGGGATAAATCAAAAGAGTATTTGGAACTGGCGGCTGAAACTTATATCAACTCGATTGAAAGGGCTCGCAGCTACCCTGATAGTTATTTTAAGTTATGTAACATCTACTATGTTTTGTTGAGTGACGGCATTCAACGAACAGGGGTTGATGTCGAGAAATATGCAGATTTTGCTATAAATACCTGTGAAAATTTACTGATACTTTACCCTCAAAATGTTAAAGCCATGACCACACTTTCTGATATTTACATGATGAAATCACAATGGGATTTGAGTGTAGGTGCCGATGCAACCGAGGCCATAACAAAAGCTGAACAGTGGATCAAATCATCACAAAGCATTTCCAAAACGTTCCAATCGGTATGGAGCGAAGCGCTGATTCATACTGTTGGAGGCTTAGCCAAAATAAAATCAGGTGATAATCCATCTGAAAAAATTACTCAAGCCAGAAATTCATATCTTGAAGCCATTGCTTACAACACCGAAGCCAAGCCTTTTGTTTATGGTGATTTGTTGTACACCTATATCATTGAAGCCAAGTTTCAAAAAGATAAAAACATTAAGCTCACACCACTTGTGAAACAGGCTGAAAATCATTTTAATGAAGCTTTGCAAATTGAGAATCTCGACATCCATAAAATCAAGGCCCTGTACGCAAACATGGGAACAATTTATACACTAAGCCTGAACCAAAACCTGCAACAAGGTGCTGATATCAATGAACAAGGTGTTAATTTGATCAAGTTTTATCAAAATGCCACGAATAAAATTAAAAATGAACCTAATCTTTTGTTATTTACAGCAAACACTTATTTAATCATGGCAACATTCAACCATGAAAAAGGAAAAGACTTTCAGGAACTGTTGACCAATGCCAGCCTTTATATTAACCAAGCCATAGATTTGTACCCCAACAACTATGAAATTCTAAAAACCAAAGCAGACATCCTTTCACTTGAAGCAACCTCTTCTCACCATGACTTCTCAGAAACAAATGACGCCTTTAATCGGGCCGTTGAGGCGAACCCCAAAAGCCATGAAACTTATTTGTCCTGGGCGGAAAGTTATTGGCATCAGGCACAGTTAAGCCAAGACACTAATCAACGTTTGGCACTTATTGACCAAGGCATTGAAAAAGCCAACATGGCTTGGTCACTCAACCAATCAGATCCTGCAGTTCAACAAATTCTCGAAATACTTAATTCGCAATCAAAACTTTAAACTGAATTTCTGCTGGCATTGATGTTGCCGTATAGCGAGCGAATCACCAGTTTTTCATAGACTTGAATCAATGTGTCATTGCCTGTGGTCTGTTGTAACTGATTGATTTGTTGCAAACAATATTGCTGAATGGTTAACAAGGGCAAAACGATGGTTTCACGGGCCTGAATTGATTGTTTACGCAAAGGGCTGTCAGCCAACAATTCTTCACTTTGAGCCACTTTCAGCAGGCTTTGTTTGGCTCGTTTGAATTCATGGTAAATTTGTAACCAAAATGTCCCAAATTCTTCATCATGTTGTAAATAAGCGGTCAAAGGCATGAATGATTTACATATCGACATCATGCTGTTATCAATCAGGGCTTTGAAATAACCCGACTGTTGATACAACTGCTGTAACTCCGACAGCCGGCCTTGTTCTATTAGCTGGTTCAATGCTTCTCCCAAACCATAATAGCCCAACACGTTTTGTTTCAGTTGACTCCAGGCACCCACAAATGGAATGGCACGCAAATCAGCAAACACCAAGCCATCACCCTTGGAACGTTTGGTTGGACGTGAACCCACATTGGTTTGACCGTAATATTTTAATGTGCTGATTTTTTCCAAATAAGGGACAAATTTCGGGTGGTTTTTAAAATCAATGTAATGTTTAAGAGAAGTGTCTGCCATGGCTTGCAGCAAGTCTTTATTCGATTGTTGCCAGCCCTTGCTTTTGTGTTCCATAACCCCTGACAGGCCTGCACTGAGCAGTTGTTCCAGGTTATATTGGGCCGATTGCGGGTTACCAAAATTAGATGATATGGTTTGTCCCTGAATGGTCAGTTGGGTGGCATGATTGGCAATATCAGGGCTTTGAGAAGCATAGAATTTATGCGCTTCGCCACCACCTCTGGCCGGTGGTCCACCACGACCATCAAAAAACACCACTTCAAGCTGATGCTTTTCAGCCACTTGGGTCAGCTGTTCCTTGGCTTTGACAATCGCCCAATTGGCAGCCAGATAGCCGCCATCTTTGGTGCCATCGGAAAAGCCCAACATGATGGTTTGCTTGCGGTTTCTCTGCTGCAAGTGTGCCATATAATTGGCATCACCGAACAAGGCTTCCATAATCGCTGGTGCCGCCTGCAGGTCATCTATGGTCTCAAATAACGGCACCACATCAATGCTCGCTTGGCTTTTTGTCCAACCCGACAAAGTAAAAAAGGCCAACACCTCGTGGACATTCAGCGCTGACTGACAGTTGCTGATGATGTAGCGGTTGGCGCCTTTTTCACCGTTATACAGTTGAATGGTTTTGATGGCCGCAATGCTTTGTATGGTGTCTTTGGCTAAATCTGTGGTTAAAGCATTTACATTTATAGCATCTTTGATTTGTTGTAAGGCGGCTATTTGTTGGCCTGCCTCCAACTGATGATAGTTGTCAGGCAGGACATCAGTTTTTGCCGCCACTTCCTGCATCACCTGATGATGAATTCTGGAATCCTGTCGCACGTCCAAACTGGCAAAATAAAACCCGAAAGTTTTGACTTGTTGTATCAGGGCATCAACCTTTTCAACGAATAAGCCCTGGTGATCAAGCAGAACCTTTTGCTTCAATTGTGACAAGTTTTCCAATAAGGATTGTTGATTAAATGTGTCTGTTTTTTCATTGAGATAAGCTGCTGCATAAAGTGTTTTTTCCATGTTTTCCAACATTGAAATCACGCCTGAAAAAGTCAGACGTCTTTTTAATTGTCTGACATCCCGGTGGTAACATTTCAAAATACTGCTGCGCAACCGGTCGGCCACGGCCAAGGTGGTTTGTGCCGTCACAAACGGATTGCCGTCACGATCACCACCAGGCCAAAACCCCAATTCAATGATGGCATGATCCGGTAGTTCATCACCTTCAAACACATGATTTCTGATACGCTTTATAATGGTTCTGTTGGTGTCATAAAACACGTTTTCCAAATACCAAATCAAACTCACAGCCTCATCAAAAGGCGTGGGTTTTTGTTTGTTGAACAAAGGCGTTTTACCCAATTGTTGCAGCAATTGTTCTACAAAAGTGGTGTTGTTTTTACTGATTGATTCACTCAAGTCAGTCATGATGCCCAACACGGGACCTGGATAAAACTGTGTTGGGTGCGCTGTTAAAACCACCCGAATGGCATAGTTTTGCAGGGCTTGTTGTAACTCGGTTTTTTTGTTTCGATATTCAGCCTGATTGACCAAAAAAGGGATGCTGCCCTGACCGTTCAAATCATGGTTTTCGGCAAAAGCCGCTTCTTCGATGGAATCAAACAGAACAATTTGTCGCTCAATATATTGGATAAAACGAAACAACACTGAAATTAATTGGTCATTGTCTTTGATGCCTGTATGTTGCTCAATGAACTGAGTCAAAATTTGCTCAGGGCTTTTATTTTCAGCAAACCCTTGTTCACAAGCTTTAGTCAATAGTGGTAACAATATGCCAGTGTTGGTCACTGCATCAAAGGGTAAATTCAAAAACAAACTGTTATAGATTTGAAATTTGTTCAAAACCGAGTTGCGGTACTTAACCAGTTGATTTTTGTGTTGCATGATTTGTCCAGGTTTTGTTGATTGATTCATCATACGATGAGTTCATTCAATCTTCAATCAGACTAATGTTGTGTACTTTTTCTGTCTTAAAGACCTATGTTGATTGACAAAGAGCTCATTCCGTTAAAGAATAATAAGAAAAGCGGAGGATGTTATGAAAAAGCTGGTTGGTTTGTTTTTGATTTTAGGGGTTAATTCAGTTCTAGCCGGGGAAGCTGATATTGGTGTTGATGTCAGGTTGTTTCAATCAAGAATCATCACCGGTGATTTGGCCAAAATGGAAATCACCATCAGTAATCAAGGACCCAATGATGCAGAGGGCATTCGAATGGACATTGACGTCACTCAAGGCTTGTTCAGTGACATTCAAACCACAGCACCGGGACCGTGCCAAATCTCCGTTGAAAATGGCCAAATTCGTTGCCAAAATGTAGGTACCTTTGCGGCAGGAGAACAAAAAATTGTTTTAGTTCGCGTTCAACTGGAACAGCAGGAAGAGCCCGAAAACCTAATCATGCAAGCTCATGTGTCATCCAACACCAACGATCCTAACCTCAGTAACAACCAAAAACTCATCACTTTTCACGTAGACCCATTACCAGGCATCGATGATTATGCCAATGGTATGCTCACTAATATGCCAGAAAACCGTCGGGAACGATTTTTAAGGGCGGCTCAGGTGCTGGCGGCCTATTGTTCTGGCTCCAATATGCACAGTGGTCTGGGAGGGCTTTGTGATGATTTATTGCAACAAGCTGAGTTGGGCGATTTTGAAACCCTCACCCGGGTGCTGAGCTGGATGCGTCCCCGTAATGTGGTCCATCAAGCCAAAAACTCAACCAAACTGGTGGCTTCACAACTTTCTAATATTGGCCAACGCCTATCGCAATTACGTGCAGGCGTAACCGGATTCTCTGTGGCTGATCTTAACTTGAGCAATGGCAGTGAAAGTTTACCTTTTTCAATGTTGGCATATCTTGCCGATGAAGAACAATCTGAAGCCCAGAGTTTTGTTTCACCCTGGGGCTTTTTTATCAATGGCAGCCTGACTTCCGGTGATTACAGTTACGCAGATGAAGTCAATGATGGTTTTGACTTTGATTCAGACAGCTTGAGTGCTGGGATTGATTATCGATTTTCCAATCGTTTTGTCTTAGGTGCTGCCTTGGGTTATAACGAGCTGGACTCAAATACCGGCGCAGGTGTGACCATGCAATCAGAAGGGTTCAGTGCCAGTTTATATGGTTTATTCACACCAACCGATGCTTTTTATATTGACAGCCGAATCAGTTTTGCCCAACCGGATATTCGTCAGGTCAGGACTGAAAACTTTCAGCTGATTGACTCTGTGGTCGATATCCAAGCCATTGGCAGAACTGAGTCTGAACAAATGACCGCTGCCATCAGTGCGGGCTATAATTTCTATAAAAATGCCTGGAACATCACTCCTTATTTCGGCATTGAGTATGTCAACAGCAAACTGGATGAATTCGCCGAAACCGGGGCGGGCTCTTTCAATGTAATTTATGCTGAACAGGATTTTGAATCATTAAAATATAACCTGGGATTCAATATTTCCCGCGCCATCAGCACTGCAAATGGTGTGCTTTCACCCCAGTTCAGTTTCCAGCACAATTACGAAGACCAGGATAACAGCATCATGGAAATGCGTTTGATTGCCATGCCTGTTGATGAACTGTTTAATGTAGAAACCAACTTCACCGAATCCAGTTACAGCCAGGCAAGCATTGGTCTTACCTGGATTACGGCTAATGGCAAGATGTTTTACCTGCGTTACAATCAAGTGTTTGGCTTGAGTGACTTCGACCAATCAACAATCAGCATAGGTGCTCGATTTGAGTTTTAGGTCTTAACCCGAAAATGATATCAATAGAGACCTTTGCTTGATTCTGGGCAATTGAAAACAGTGTCAAAGGTACTTTTGGCACTGTTTTTTATCTTGGCCTGTCAGCAAGATTGTTCACCGATAAAAAAAGAATTAACAGAGGATCTATGAAATCACAATTCAATAAAGTTTGGTTGTTAACCCTGGTTTTGGCTTTGGCCTTGTCAGGCTGTTCTCAAACAACCCAGGTAAAACCTGAACAAAAAACCAGCACTGACAATCCACTATTGGCGGAATGGACCGGCCCTTATGGTGGCGTTCCAGCCTTTGACAAAATGGACTTGCAATATGTGCCAGAAGCTTTTGATATGGCCATTGCTGAAAACCTGACAGATTATGAAAAAATCGCCAATAACCCGGAACCTGCTACCTTTGAAAACACCATCGTAGCGATACAACGTGCGGGTGAAAAATTAGGCAGAGCTTTCACTTATTTCGGCATCTGGGGCAGTAATTTATCAAGCCCCGAAGTACGCAAATTACAAATGCAGTATTCTCCCAAGTTTTCGGAAATGAGCTCAAAGATTTCACAGAACAAAAAGTTGTTCGAGCGTGTTAAAAAAGTCTATGAAGACTCTTTAAAGAATCCGCTGGAACCTGAAGCTCAGCGCCTGGTGAAAAACAGCTATGAAGGTTTTGCCATGAACGGTGCCAATTTGAATGACGAGGCCAAAAAACGCTATGCTGAAATCAACAAGGAACTGTCTTCTATTTATACCAACTTTGCTAATAATGTGCTGCATGATGAAGAAGGCTATGTGACTTTTTTGACTGAAGACCAATTAAGCGGCTTACCTGAGTCTTTTGTCAAAGCAGCAGCCAAAACCGCGGCCGATAAAGGGAAAGAAGGATTTTATGCAGTCACCAATACCCGTTCATCTATGGATCCATTCCTGACCTATTCAGATGAACGCGAATTGCGTAAAACAGTTTGGACCAATTACTACTCACGTGGTGACAACGGTGATGAATATGACAACAATGAAAACGTTGCCAAAATCCTGAAACTGCGTCGCGAGCGCGTTGAGTTGCTGGGTCATAAAAACTATGCCGAATGGCGCTTACAAAACCGCATGGCAAAAACCCCGGAAAATGCCATGAAATTGATGGAAGCCGTGTGGCCAGCAGCGATTGGCCGGGTCGCTGAAGAAGTGGCTGATATGCAAGCCGTGGCAGATGAGTTAGGCCATGACATCACCATTGAACCCTGGGATTATCGTTATTACGCTGAAAAAGTGCGCAAGAAAAAATACGATTTGGATTCCAATGAAGTGAAACAATATTTGCAATTGGATAATTTGCGTGAAGCCATGTTTTTTGTGGCCGGTGAGTTATTTAATTTCAATTTTACCGCTTTACCGGAAGGCCAAGTGCCGGTTTATCACCCTGATGTCAAGGTTTGGGAAGTGACTGACAAGAGCAGTGGTGAACATGTGGGTTTGTGGTATCTGGACCCATTTGCAAGGCAAGGTAAACGTTCTGGTGCCTGGGCCACATCTTACCGTTCACACTCAACTTTTGATGGCAAAGAAACCGTGTTGTCATCCAATAACTCCAATTTCATCAAACCAGCACCTGGTGAGCCTGTTTTGGTTTCATGGGATGATGCTGAAACATTCTTCCATGAGTTTGGTCACGCCTTGCATGCTTTGTCTTCAAACGTGAAATACCCCAGCTCAAATGGTGGTGTTCGTGATTACACTGAATTTCAGTCACAATTATTGGAACGTTGGTTGTCCACCGATGAAGTCATCAATAATTACATGAAACACCCAAAAACCGGCGAAGTGATTCCGGCTGAGCTCATTGCCAAAATCAAAAAAGCGGCCACTTTCAATCAAGGCTTTGCCACCACTGAATATTTGGCATCAGCCTTGATGGACATGAAATTTCACCTGGCTGACCCTGAAGGCATTGATCCAGACCAATTTGAAAGAGAAACACTGGAAGCCTTGAACATGCCAAAAGAGCTGGTGATGCGTCATCGCACACCGCATTTTGGACATGTGTTTTCTGGTGAAGGTTACGCCACCGCTTATTACGGTTATATGTGGGCAGATGTGTTGACTTCTGATGCGGCTGAAGCCTTTGAACAAGCAGCAGGTGGTTACTATGACAAAGAAATGGCCGCCAAATTGGTGAAATACCTGTTTGCGCCACGCAATGCCATGGATCCTGCCGAAGCTTATCGCAAGTTCCGAGGTCGCGATGCTTCAATTGATGCATTGATGCGTGATCGAGGATTTCCCGTGCCAGAATAAACGTCTGTTTTCATATTGAGAACAAAAGCCTCAGGACTTCCTGGGGCTTTTTTTGTTGTGCCTTTATTGCAAATTGTTTAAACTGGCTGAGATTATCACTTAACAGGGAGCTTGCTTATCATGGATCCGAATTTATTCAATGTTATTTTTACTGGTCGATTGATGGATGGTTTTGAAGCTGATGCCGTCATCAAAGCTTTTGCCAGCAAGTTCAAAATACCCGAAGCCAAAGCCACCAAAATCATCAATGCCAACAAGGAAGTGGTGTTAAAACCACGCACAGAGCATGTCAAAGCTTACAAATTTAAATCAGCATTGGAAGCCATTGGCATGGAAGTCAAGTTACAAAGGGCTGCCATGGCTGCGCCTGAACCTGCGGTAAAAAAAGATCCTGAGGGGATGTCCCAAAATTCAAAGACAGAAGCTTCTGTTGACTCTGATAAAAGCCCCAAAGAAACCCAAATAAAGAGCACCCAGCCTGTAGGTAATGGCTCATGGTCTTTAGAGCCTATTGAAAAGGAGTCCACAGAAGAAGAACAAAGCAAACCTGCGCAAATCGAAACAGTGCACCCGGCATACCAGCGCGAACCTCAAGCTGATAATGAAATTTTAATCAAACCTACCGAAGTACAAACTGCTGACAAATCCAGCAGATTAAAACCATCGGTGGTTTGGTTGTTGGTGGATTGGGCGTGTTGTTCATCGCTGTGAAAAAATTTGGGCTGTTTAAAATTCTGAAAATCGGTGGTTTGATGACTGCAGCGGCTTTCGCAGGCTACAACCCGGAAGAGGTTTGTATGGGCAATGGCACGTGCGAAGATGCCATTGATGATCAAATTGATGATTGCTGGGAACAGAGCGGCATGGATCAATATGACTGGGATTACATGACTGCCGAAGAATATATGCGCTTGAAACCCAAATTAGAAAGTGAGTTTGTGGCTTGTTTTGTTTATGAAGACACGGGTGAAAGGGTGTTGGAATCGCCCTTGGAAATTCGTTTTGATTTGATCGACAATTGTTACGAAAACAGCAACAAAGATTGTATCAGTTTGGCCGAGTCACAACTCAAATCCTGTTACACAGCGAATGATATCGATGCATTGATTTCAAAGGAAACCATGGACTTTTATCAAGCCGTGTATGATTATCCCAAAGTTTTTAAAAGTTATTACGGCTGTTTTCTGGATGCCTCTGGTCAGCCTTTATTTGCTGATATTTTGCAAGACTGGGAGCAGGTTTATTACGGTGATTATTAATAGAGACCTTTGTTCGATTCGTGTACAAGGATAAAAAGTTTAAAAATGAGCCACTCTGCGTTAAAAAATTTGCCAATAACAGGCTCGATTTGTTGTTTTGGCGGCTTGCCGAAGGCAAAAAGCCTAAACATAAAAACCGAAAAAGCCGTGTATTTGACTGCATTTTCCGCCTTAATTGGCTCATTTTTAATTCTTTTTCTCAATCGCCCAGAATCGAGCAAAGGTCTCTAATATTTTTTGCTGATTTTCGCAGTCACTTCAATTTCAATTTTCATCGCATCATCCAACAAACCTGCTTCAATCATGGTTGCAGCGGGTTTGCTTGCAGACAGGTACTTTTGTAATACCGGCGCGCACAATTCGAAGTCTTTTTTATCTGACAGAATATAATGAATCCGTACCACTTGGGATAAATCACAACCTGCTTGGTGCAACGCCCGCTCAATATTTTTAAAGCATTGTTCTGTTTGTTCTGCCACCGACTCACTGATGGTCATGGTTTTATAGTCATAACCAGTGGTACCAGAAACAAACACATAATTGCCATCAATCACTGCTCGAGAATAAGCGAATTTTTGTTCAAAATCTGAACCACTTGAAATGTGTTTTTTCATAAATCCTGCCAAGTTTTGGCTGTTATTCTATCAAAACTTCCATACAATGCTTGCTTTACCACTTAACCACTAAATATGCGGCCTCAATTGTTGTTCAGGAAAATTCACAAATGGGTGGGATTGATTCTAGGAATCCAATTATTACTGTGGTTTTTAAGTGGCTTCCTGATGAGCTGGATGCCCATTGAAGAAATTCACGGCGACCATTTACTCAAAGAATTACCAGTCAGGACCATTACACCCCACCAATTGGACTTAAGTAAACTCGACAATCCAATCAATCAACCCATCTTGGCCGTCAAAATAAAACCTTGGTTAAACCAGCAAGTAGTGGAAATCAAAACAGCCCAATACACACAAATTTATCAAGTCCCAACATTACAGCCTCTTTCGCCCATGAATGAACAACAGGTGAAGGCGGTAATCAATTATCATATCATCCCAGATTATCATATCAGTAAAGTGGCCTTGTTGAATGAAGTTCCCTCGGAAGCACGTGGCAGAAAGGCACCTTTGTGGCAGGTTCAATTGGCAGGCCCAGAAAACCCTCGAATTTATGTTTCCAATGACACGGGTGAAATCGTAGCCAAACGCACCGATCGCTGGCGTTTATTTGACTTTCTTTGGATGTTACACATCATGGACTATGATGAACGTGAAGACTTTAATCACCCTTTGTTATATTTAACTGCATTGTCGGCCTTGCTTTTTACCTTAACTGGCTTTGTTTTGCTGTTCTACACATTAAAGCCCCGAAAAATAAACTCCAAAAATGCCTGATTGACTGATCATTCATCTAAAACATTCCACTTAGAAAATGACATCAATGAACAAGTTTTGACAATTGTCAAAATGCTGATTTAACACTTTTTTTACAATACAGCTTTCACCACAACTAATGAGAGAAACTATGAAAAAAGTATTAACCACCGCTATGGCTTTACTCAGTTTAAATGCATTGGCTTTAGAAAAAGGAGATTGGTTACTTCACTTAAGAGCAATCAATGTTGCACCCAATGATGACAGTACGGTCATTCATGTTGATGGTGCTGGTGTTGCTGGAACTGGAGTCAGCGTAGATGAAGGCATGTCCCTGGATATTTCTCTGGGTTATATGATATCTGACAATTGGGCCATTGAACTATTGGCAGACCTAAGTTCTGAACACAATGTATCCGCTTTTGGCTTAGAAGGATTGGGTGTACCCAATGGTACTGATGTGGTTGAGGTCAATACCCTTCCACCGACACTATTTTTACAATACCAATTTAACCCAACAGGAAAAGTCAGACCATATGCAGGCGTAGGCTTAAATTACAACACGTTCATCAATAAGGAATTAACCCCAGCAGCTCGCACTGTTTTGGGAGCCAACAATTTGAGCTTAGACAGTTCATTTGGTTTGGGTGCACAATTTGGTATCGATTGGGCTTTGAAGAACGATTGGTCGTTCAATATTGATGTGAAGTATATCCAAATTGATACCGAAGCCACTTTTGATACGGCCATCGGTCGTGCCTCGGTTGATGTAGATATCAACCCAACTGTTTTAGGTATTGGTTTTGGTAAATCATTTTAATGCCAAATTCATATTCATAATCAAATAAGCCTATTAAAGGCGTTTTGCGATTTCGTTTTAAGGCTCAATTTTATGTTGAGCCTTTTTATATCCTTTATAATCAATAACTTAGGTTTTTGTTTTTGGTTCATTTAACTTTTATTTAATCTTTCTTTCACGGCTGCTTTTTGTATCATTCCTATAATTTGCTCATCGTGTCACAGAGCACGTGTACTTTTTAACAACTTATAGGAGATTATCATGAAAACCAAAACAGACAAGTTGAAACAAACCATTAAATCTACCATTTTAGCGGCTTCTCTTGCTGTTTCTTCACTGGCATTTGCTGGCGGTAATGATCAATATACGACCGATGAAAAACTGAGAGACGCTTGGTTAGATGGAAAAATTGAAACCGCACTCTTGGTCAACAGACATTTGAACAATTTTAAAATCGATACCGATGTTAAAAATAATGTCGCCTATCTTTCAGGAACTGTAGACACTGAAATTGATAGGGAATTAGCAGCAGAAATTGCACAAGGAATCAAAGGTGTGACATCAGTGGATAATGATATCATCGTTAAGAAAAGTCCGGTATCTACTACCGATGAAATGCACATGACTCATGAGCATGAGCAAGAAAAAACCAGGTCTTTTGGTCAATGGTATGATGACGCAACCACAACAGCTTCTATCAAATCTGAATTGTTAATCAATGACAACACATCTGGCTTGGATGTGAATATCGATACCGCCTATGGTGTGGTCACCATTAATGGTGTCGTAGACACAGAAAAGGAGAAAGATTTAATCATCGAGATTGCTGAAAACACCCCTGGTGTAATGAAAGTTGAAAATGAAATTGAAGTTGATTCAAACTCATAAAACGCCATCAGAATGATGTAGGGGCGCATCCTGTGCCCCTCTTTTTTTTTACTAGAAACTTAAGGAGAATATTGTCATGTTAAATTATGCGTTGATATTTTTAATCATTGCCTTGATTGCTGCTGTATTTGGATTCGGTGGCGTAGCTGGAACCGCTGCTGGAATTGCTAAGGTGCTGTTTTTTGTGTTTCTGGTGTTGATGGCTCTTTCCCTGTTCAGCCATGTCTTTAGATAGTCAAAATAAAACATTTTACTAAAGCCCCTGTTTTCAAGCCGGGGCTTTTGTCATTTCTGTATTGCGGTTGTTGGTTGCTCATAATGGTCCTGGTTTAGCAAATCAACACCACACTCCAAATCACTGATCCAATCTAAAAATTGATTGACCATGTCTTTGCCTTTAAA
>JAUHXW010000021.1 GCA_030426705.1 Gammaproteobacteria bacterium | reverse complement strand
CATTAACCAAATCCACGGCCATTTGTTGTTACAAAAAAACTATGGCGAGGTGGCTGAATACATCCCTGAACTGGCCAAAGTGAATGCTGAAAAGTTTGGCGTTTATTTGTCCACAGTGGATGGTCGTAGTTTCAGTGTCGGCGATTGGCAGGTCAGTTTTTCAATGCAAAGTATCGTTAAAGTTCTGCTGTTGAGTCTCGCTTATACCAAGTTAGGCGGACGCTTGTGGCAAAGAGTGGGCGTAGAACCTTCAGGTACTCCGTTTAATTTGTTAGGCATTTTGGAGAATGACAATGGCATCCCGCGCAACCCATTTTCCAATGCCGGAGCCATTGTGATTTGTGATGTGTTGATGGATTTGTATAAAAACCCACGCCAAGCCTTGTTACAGTTGGTCAGAGAGTTGTCTGGTGATGACTCCATACGGTTTGACCGGCAGGTGGCAGAATCTGAAAAATCCGCAGGGCACCGCAACATTGCTTTGATACATTTGATGAAGTCCCTGGGCAATATTTACAACGATGTCGATGCAGTGCTGGATTTGTATTTTGACTGTTGTTCGATTGCCATCAATTGTGAACAGCTGGCGAAAACGTTTTTATTTCTGGCCAATCACGGCCAAACCATTGATGGACACAGCCGATTATTAAACCCAAGTCAGGCCAAACGCATCAACGCCATCATGCTGACCTGTGGTTTTTATGACGAAGCCGGAGATTTTGCCTACAAAGTCGGCTTGCCCGGTAAAAGTGGTGTGGGTGGTGGTATCGTTGCAGTACTACCAGAACATTACAGCATCGCCGTTTGGTCGCCCCGACTCAATGAAAAAGGCAACTCTTACCGTGGCCTAAAATTCCTCGAGCAATTTACCACCGATACACAGCTGTCAATTTTTTGATTGTAAATAGTATCATCTCTTTCCCGTGGTGCATTTGGAGGAAATTTAAACAGTAATTTGTCATATTGACCGAGCAAAGCGAGTGGAAATATCTCCTAAAGCTGGAAATGTCCTTGAAATTTGGGAGATTCTTCCATGCGCTTCGCTTAGTCAGAATGACATAATTTGTTTTTTTAGTCCTTACATTTGTTAAAACAATAAGAAGCACACTAAATGCACCACGGGTATCTCTTTATTTGCAATATCGGCAAATAGAGATATACAAAAATAACAATTAATGCTAAGTTGATTGTTGTTATCATTTCAAGGAACTGTGATGAAAAAAATTCTTCTGTTGCTATTAATGGCGCTTTCAATTTCTCAAGCAGCCGTCCATGTTAACCCCAATGGTTTGGGCGAAGTGCTTTTGATTCCCTATTACACCACAAACAATGGTTTGAACACTAATGTGACGGTGAGTAATACCACTCATCAGGTTAAAGCGGTGAAAATTATTTTTAGGGGAAGTCAATATGATTGGTATGAACAGGCCATGAATGTGTACTTGGCTCCTTATGACACGTGGTCATTTGGCTTAGTCAATAGGGGAAATGATGCTGATATTCTTAGTAATGATTTATCTTGTGTGCCGCACTTTTCTTCACCACTGCAGTTATATGATCATCTTGCTGATCCGCCACCGCCTGATGGTTTTGGCTATGCTGAAGGGACCATAGAAGTTTATGAAATGGGTGAGATGGATCCAAGTTATGGTTTTGGTGAAGCAGTAACATTTGAGGATGGTCAACCCAAAGGTTGTCAACAAATTGTGGATAATTGGGATGCTTTAACAGGTGAATGGGTTCGGAATGATAATTTAGCCCAAATGTTACCCGCTACTGGTGGTTTAAAAGCAGCTGTTTCGTTGATTAATGTCAGTAATGGCGTTAACTACACCTATGATGCCATCGCATTGAATAATTTTTATCCAGATGAAACAGTCATACATACCAGGCCTGATAATCACTATAGTCCATCCATGTCTGATGCTGACAAAATAAGCAAAGTGTCATATCAAGGTGAAAATTTGATGACCGAATGGACTTACGGATTTGAGGCAGTCAGTGCAGTATTATCAAAATATGAATTACTGATGGACTACAGTAATGAGCTAAACATCAACGCGCAAACAGAAGTGATAGCAAGTTTTCCAACCAGGCACGAGCACATGAGAATAAGTGAAGCTCGAATGCCTTTTGGGCAACCAGATACACTTTTTGGTGATTGTGAAAGGTTTTCACCTACCATTGTTGATCGTGATGGGCAGGGAGCCAGTTATGTGCCTGGGAGTGTCAGTCCTATTCCACCTCATTTGTGCAAAAGCACTAATGTGATAAAAATCTGGGATGTTTATGACAGTACGAGTGTAAATTATCCCATCCTTGATTCTGAACATACTTACAACCAATCAATTTACAAGGGCAAAGAGGGCATGTATAAAATAAAATTCAATCAATTCACTGCCAATGGACGAAGTCTTGATGGCAGTGAAATACATACCTACCATGGGTTGCCTGTTTTTGCATTGGCCCTAACCCGCTACACCAATGCCAATGCACAACCGGGTCTATTGGCGCAATATGGTGGTGCATTTGTGCCATCCAGTCAGCAAAAAATTGAAATTGAACAAGCAGATCAATGAAAACTAATGGCTTGAGGTAGAATAGTAGGATGAGCGAGACCATCCTTTATACCAGCGATTTGATTGAAATTGGGGTCTTTACCATCAGACCTGATGAACCTGGCTTTTTGCAACTAGGGTTTGTGGACTCGCCCATCATTGTCTTTCCCAAGAACAGCATCTGGATTCAGCACGAGGGCTCATCGCCGTTTGTGGCTGATCCAACTCTGGTCAATTTTTACAATCAGGGACAAACTTACCAACGCTTTGCCATCAACCAGACTGGTGATTTTTGTCATTGGTTCAGCATGGAAAATTCTTTGTTGGCTGAAGTGGTGGCCAAAGAGCAGCAACATTTCTCCCGTGAAAACATGCCTTGTCCGGCCTCGGTATTTTTGGATCATTTGAGAATCCTGAATCACCTCTCCGCAACCAATCAGGTTAACGCCTTGTGGGTGGAAGAACAGGTGTTGAATTTGTTTGATACTTTGTTATCACAACCTGTTGAGCAAGATCAAACGTTTAGTAAAAAGCAACAAAGACACCGTTTGTTGATTGAGCGTGTTAAAGAAAGTTTACATGAGGACTTGAGTGTCAATTTATCCTTACAGCAGTTGGCAAAAAGACACAACACATCGCCTTATCACCTGTCACGGGTGTTCAAAACCATCAATGGTGAGGGCATCAACCATTACCGCAAACAGCAACGATTGCGACACTTGTTGTTGGAATTACAAATTCAGCCCAATAATTTGGTGGATGTGTCTTTTGATTATGGTTTTGCCAGTCACAGCCACATGTCAGCCAGTTTTAAGCAACTATTTGGGATGACGCCGTCCAACTGTTTACGACAACTGAATATCCAGTAAGTTGTTGCTTTGTTCTATTAAGGAATGCCTTCGACAGGCTCAGGCTGCTTGAGTAGGTTATAGCTGGCTGAGCCTGTCGAAGCCTGTTTCAAGCTAGCGCAGTGACACTCCGCCTTCGACAGGCTCAGGCTACTTGGGTGGGTTTTAACCGGCAGAGTGTTTGCAAGCTCAGCATGCCACCTTTCTAAGCCGGTCTATGACGAATTGAATTAACTCGAATTTGAGCAATTTTTTGATAGCGCCACTTTGATGGGTTTTGGATAATTTTATCAGTCCAAAATAAATCTTTGCTGCGTGGTCATGAATAAAAAATCATTTCTTTGTTTCTGTTTACTTTTTTGCTTTACTTTCGCCTGGGCGAATCAGGATTTGGAAAAGCAGGCAGCGCAACAATACAGCCAACAGCAATGGTCAGATGCCATCAAATCCTATAAAAAAGTAGTGAAGAATAAGCCAGAAAATGAAGTGGCATGGTATCGACTGGCGCAATCTCATCTGCAATTGCAACAAGGCAAAAAAGCCATGAAAGCCAATAAAAAACTCAATCAGGCACAACAAATTCCAGTAGGGCTGGTGCATTACCAGAAAGCCCAGGCATTGGCTCTGATGGGCAAGACAAAAGCCATGTGGCAAGCCCTGGAGCAAGCTGTTGAAGCTGGTTTCAGTAACATCAATGATTTAAGAGCTAACAGCATCTGGCAACCCTATCGGAGTGCTGATAAATTTAAAGCAGTGCTTACAAGGGGTGATCAAACGGTACGCCCTTGTATGTACGACGAGGTTTACCAGGCCTTTGATTTTTGGCTCGGTGAGTGGGAAGTGTACAGTAATGTCGACAAAACCGGTCCAATGTCCGGTCGTAACAGCATCACCAAAACCGAACAAGGCTGCTTGATCATGGAACAGTGGCAAGGTGCCAGTGGCAGTACTGGAACCAGTATGAATTATTATGACGGCTTGCAACAAAAGTGGGTGCAGCGCTGGGTCAGTGGTGGCGTCAGTATCGATTACGCTGGTGGTTTGATTGACAATAAAAGCGGCCAAGAAGTCATGCGTATGGAAGGGGAAATCTACTACGCGTCGAAGCAACAACAACCCCAAATCAGGGACTTCAGGGGCACCTGGACACCATTGGATGATGGTGTGGTGCAACAGTTTTTTGAAGAATCGGTTGATGGTGGTAAAACCTGGTACAGTTGGTTTAACGGGTTTTATTTTCCAGCTAAAGAGGAAGCAAAAAGTGATAAGTAGTAGAGTAGTGGCCTGGACAGTCATGGCTTGTATGGTGAGTGGTGCAAGTCGTGCAGATTTGGGGTTGTTATCTGATCAGCTGAAAAACAGCGTGATGAGTGAATTAAAGGCATCAATATTAGAATCTTTAACCCAAAGGAAAACCATTGGGAAATGGCTTGGGCTTCAGTCAAAGGTCAAAAAGTAGATACTTTTACCGCTGTTGAACAAGACCGTCAAATCATCATGAGCGGACTGTTTAACGGTCAAAACTCAAGAATCACTTTTTCAATATCCAAAAGAGCAGTTTCTACTGGAAATTGGAGTTTGAACAAGCCGATAAAAGCTGGTCAGAGGTTTATCGCAGTAAGGGTAAGCAGATTAAAGTACCTTGATGGTATTATCCGGCAGAAAATTACCAACCGCCTGAATCGGTTTTAATGAATCCTGTTCGCTGACCCAAGCGACCATGGCTAATTGTTTCGGCCTGTGCTTAACAATCAATGGCAGTTCGAAAGTTACTCGGCCAGTGCCAGTTAGGCTCTGGTGGTTCAGTACCACAAAATCATGAGTTAACAAATGCCCTTTATTTTCTCCGGCTTTGATTTGGGTTTCCAATTTCATACCCAGGATAGCCAGGTGATAAGTCAGTTCCGATTGAGCTTGAGTAAAACTTACTGTGGCCAAGTGCCGATCAATGGTTACAGACAAGCTGCCAGGTTGAGCGGTTGTTTCGGGTAAAGTTCTTAAGACTTTGAAAAAACCAGTCCATTCTTCACCATTGACAACAAAACCCGGGGTATAAACCGAACTGATATTAGCTTGTTGTTTATTTGTTCGTTGTCGATTTGAATATTCTGCATGCGCAAAAACATCCTGCCAACCCAGATAGTCCCAATAATCCACATGAAACACCAACGGGATGTATTTTGTCCATAGATCGGGTGATGATTTGAATTGGCTGATAAAGTGGTCAGCAGGAGGGCACGAGCTGCATCCCTCGGAGGAATACAGTTCAATCAGCAAAGTTTGCTCCTTACTGCTGCTGAAAGTGATGGGTTCAGCCAATGTTATTGCTGAATAAACCATCAAAATAAGAAAAATGCCTGGTCTATTGTTCATACCAAGTTGACCTTGGTTTGATGACATTCTTTCAATTTAATTTTGTATCCTGAGTTTTTACAAAAGTCGATGCATTTGATACACCCCTGTTTCAGTTAATTTTGCTTTATTCAGGACTATGCAGGAAGTCACTATTACACCGTTGGCTGATGAATTTTTACGTTGAAACTGGTAATATCTTTGTTCTTTTGAAATTGGACACGATGATGCGAAAAATCTGTTTACTGAGTTTGTTGTTTTCTGTTGCTGTTGTGGCAAAGGAATCAAGCGAAGATCCTTTTATCTGGTTAGAAGACATTGATGGTGAAAAATCGATGGCTTGGGTGCATAAGCAAAATGCCAATACGGCTGAACAATACAAAGCCAAACCCATGTACAAGGAAATGTATGAACAAGCCCTGGCTACCCTGAATAACAAAAGCCGTGTGCCAACGGTTTCACAAAGAGGTGAGTGGGTTTACAACTTCTGGAAAGATGATAAAAATCCTCGTGGCATTTACCGCCGTGCCAAGTTGAAAGATTTCAATAAAAATGACAACCCAAAGTGGCAAACCGTTTTGGATATGGATCAATACAATCGAGATCATGAAGGCACTTGGGTATTCAAAGGCATGAACTGTCTGCAACCCAAATACCGCAAATGTTTGGTTTCATTGTCACCCGGTGGTGGTGATGCGGTGATTTTGCTTGAATTCAATATGAAGCACAAAAAGTTCATCGAGGACGGTTTTTCTCTGCCCAAATCTAAAATGCGGGTGACCTGGCGAGATGAGGATCATTTGTTTGTGGCTACGGATTTTGGTGAAGGTTCTATGACCGAATCGGGTTATCCTCGCATCATGAAGTTATGGAAACGTGGAACTGAGTTGGCAAAAGCCAAAACCTTGATGGAAGTGGACAAAAAATCAGTCTCGGTTTTTGCATTTCGATCAGGTGAAGGTAAAAAGGCCAAAGATTTTATTTTGGACAGCGACACATTTTGGACACAAAAATATTACCAACTGGTTGATGGTAAAACTTATTCCTTGGATTTGCCCAAGTCAGCTGAAGTCAGTGGTATTTTTCAAGGTAACATGATTGTGTCATTGAAAGAGGATTGGCAGTTTCAAGGCCAATTCATTGAAGAAGGTACTGTTTTGATCATCAATCCTGATGTATTAACAGGCAGGAAGTCAATGGTTGAACCTGCTGATTGGTCGGTATTTTTAACGCCGAAAGCCAATGAGAACATTGAAAACATCAGCACCACCGATGATACCATTATTGCCACCATTTTGTCTGATGTGGTCAGTAAAGTTTATGTTTATAAACCAGTTGATGGCGGTTGGGATGTAGAAGAAATCAACTTTCCTGAGAACGGTGCCATACAAATTACTTCAACCGATGGTGAAAGTGGCAGTTTTTTTGCCTTGTATGAATCATTCATTACGCCACCCACTTTATATCATGTCAATGGTGAAAACCTGAACCCCAAAGCGGTTAAATCACAATCTCAAAGTTTTGACCCATCACCTTATCAAGTTGAGCAATTCTTTGCGCGTTCCAAAGACGGTACCTTTGTGCCTTACTTCATCGTGATGAATAAAGACACCAAATTTGATGGCAAAAACCCAACGCATATATTTTCTTATGGTGGGTTCAGAAACTCTTTAACGCCATCTTACTCGGGTTCTTACGAAGCTTTGGAAGGCGCCTATGGCAAGTTGTGGTTAGATCGTGGCGGAGTGTTTGTTTCAGCCAGCATTCGTGGTGGTGGTGAGTATGGTCCTAAATGGCACAAAGCGGCTTTGCTTGAAAATAAAACCAAATCGTATGAAGACTTTGAGGCAGTGGCTGAAGATTTGATCATACGCAAAATCACCTCACCTGAGCATTTGGGCATTGAAGGACGATCGAATGGTGGCCTGTTGGTGGGCGCAACCATGACCCGACGTCCTGATTTATACGGTGCTGTTATTTGTGGCGTGCCCTTATTGGACATGAAACGCTACAATAAATTATTGGCTGGCGCCAGTTGGATGGGAGAATTTGGCAACCCGGATATTCCAGAGCAATGGGCTTTTATCAAAGAGTACAGCCCGTATCAAAACCTGAAAAAAGACACTGATTATCCAGCCACCTTCTTCTATACTTCAACCAGAGACGACCGCGTACATCCAGGCCACGCCCGAAAAATGGCTGCCAAAATGATGTCCTACGGCTATCCCATCTGGTATTACGAAAACACCGAAGGCGGCCACGGCGGCTCCAGTACCAACGAACAATTGGCAGAACGATTGGCATTGGCTTATACGCATCTGTGGACCCAGCTGAAGTGACCCTTGCAAGGCTTCTTTCGACCAAGTCGAAAACCGCCATACAAGGGATAGTATTTGATGAACCAGCTGCTGACTCGCTTTACTCGCCAACGGCTGGTATTTAGAAGTAACCCATAACTGTACATTTATTCTCGTTCCCACGCTCCGGCGTGGGAATGCATATCTCAGCTTTAGCGAGATGTTCGCCAACAAATAAAATTTTGCGTCAAGCCTCTCTGTTATTTTATTTATTGTACAGCTTTGATGCCTATGGATTCCCAGGCTGGAGCATGGGAACCAGAAAGTAGGGTATGATGAGCTTTGCCCATTATCTGTTGATTGGATTAAATTGATATTTAACATAAAAGGTTTAATAAACCTGTAAAATAATTAAAAACCAGATGACAGATTATTTAAGTTTCATAAGTTGGTTTAGCGAAAATTATGAATAAAAAATTTATGGAAGATATCAGACAGGCGTTTAAAGCACTTGTTCTAGAGCTAATAGAAGTGCCCAATGAGGACAGAGAAACAGAAATTTTATATCGACTAGATAGTATCTCTCCCGATCCAGAGTATATCGATTATATTTTTCATTCAGATGAATTCTTTAATTGCAACAATCAATTGGATATGGAGGCGCTTATTCAAAAAGTGTTTAACTACAAGCCAATAAATCTATGAGTGGTTCCTTTAATACGCACCCGCAGTAGGGTAGGATGGGCTTTGCCCATCATCTGCAAATTGGTTAAATTTATACTTTATATTTAAAGGTGCGGTGGGAGCAGCTCACCCTAAGACTATATGGATAATTCGACAAAATTGAAAGATAAGCTTTGTAAGCTATTTCCTGACTTTTCTGATGAGTTCGAAGATGATGAGGAATTATCACTTCATGGTGTTTTTTTGAGATTTTCTCCGGTAGCTTATGAGTATTTATCAATAGCCAGTAGAAAACAGATGAAGGAGTTTTGTGAAATTATTAATGAAGGTGTCTCATCGGGTGGTGAATTAGAAAATGCCATTTCAACTTGTTTCTTAGAACATGCTTCGCAAATTGGTGTCCGTAAACTTATCAAGCCGTTCCTATTTGATGCAGCAAAAAGAGAATTACGTTAGTTTATTAATCCCATGCTGCATGTATTGTTTAAATAAAACAGAGTAGGGTAGGATGGGCTTTGCCCATCAGATAAAGATTGGTCTAGATAGATACTTAAATACTTAAAGATGCGGTGGGCATAGCCCACCCTACTATGCTATGGATTCCCACGCTGGAGCATGGGAACCAGTTAATACGCAGCATGATGAGATCCTTTGACCCCCCGGCCTGCGTGATTGTAACAATCCCCGTTGAATGCATTCGGATTGCCGTGTCGTGCAACTGTTTGTTAACAACCTGAACCAGCAGACATGGTCTGTGCTAAAATCCTCGCTTTTAACCTAGACCACGTTGATGTTCAGCGGGGCTCGTTCGGCAATAATAAAGAACGTGGAATATGTCTATAACATCCATAAATAATTCCAGGCATTACAAATGGGGTGAGGATTGCGATGGTTGGCACTTGGTATCTTCAAACAATCTAAGTGTCATTCAAGAGCGGATGCCTCCCGGAACATCCGAAGCACGGCATTATCATGAAAAATCTGAACAATATTTCTATGTTTTGAAAGGCGCGGCATGTATTGAACTAAATGGCGAGGTTCATTCAGTCAATGAACAGGAAGGCCTTTATGTCGCCGCCGGGTTGCCACATCAAGTATTTAATGAATCGGATGACAACCTGGAGTTTATTGTTGTTTCAACACCTCATAGTCATGGTGATCGCACTTGTGCCTAATCAGAAGATCAAACCGAGCCTTCAGCTACGCTCTGGGTCACGCATGACTTTGCGATTTAATAAGCTGTGTTACATTCTCGGTTCGGCCGGTTTAGCACGATTAAACTGCTTATGGAAAGAATCATGGATGTAATAGATATAAAAACATTTGTTCCAAGCAAGGATTATGAGGTCTCAAAGTCTTTCTATTCAGAAATTGGTTTCAAGGCAGAATACGTAACTGACGACCTTACACTTTTCGAAAATGGAGATTGCCTGTTCTTTTTGCAACGCTTTTACATTGAAGATTTGGCAAAAAATTTCATGTTGCAAATTTGCGTTGAAGATATCTACCATGCATACGAATTATGTTCGAATTCAAAACACAAAACAAAGATTACGCCAATCCAACAAGAGGCATGGGGAAAGGTATTTTATTTATGGGGACCTGTGGGTGAACTCTTGCATATTACGCAGTTGAGCAATTAGCAAAGCGCTTAACACCCACCCCGCGATGAAACTCGGATGGTAATGCAGCGCCGTTTCGTTAGCATCAATTACAGTTGCAACCCGGTGATAGCGACGTCACAAAAACCATTCATTGATTGACCAAGGTGTGTCAAACCTGAACAAATTAAAATCCCAAAGTTAGCAGCGGTTGGCAGTCATTTGCAAGCATCTTCTGCTAAGATGTGCTTTTATTTAACCAAAGAGGGTAAATCATGAAGTTAAGAAATTTAGCGTTGGCCGCAGTGGCTGTGGTGGGTTTTTCGGGATGTTCATCAACTTGTACTGAGGATGAGTTGCAGGAAAAATTAATGGAAATCACCGCTAAAGTACAGGAATTGGCCACTTCTGGTGATATGGGTAAATTGATGGAGTTTTCCAAAAAAGCCAATGACATCAGTCAGGGCATGAAAGGTGGTGATGATGATTTACAAGCAGCTTGTGAAGCGGCGGATGAGTTATTGAGCGAGCTTTAAATCGTTCGTTCAGCTTTAGTAACTGGGCTCTAACCAAACTTAAAGTCAAACACGTCTGGATATTTGAATGAATAGGCCAGTTGTTGTTTGACTTTTTGATTGTCAATGATTTTATTGCTGCCCTGTTGATTGTCTGCAAGTTTAGGGATGGGTTGGCCAGAAAATTGGGCCATTTGTTGATAATAAACACCTTTTTCGGGGTGGTTATCGGCGCAACCATTATAGGTTTCATTCCAGGCTTGTTGTCCTATGATTGTTTCAATGATCCCGATACAATCATCCAAATGGATTAAATTCACCGCTGCCGATGGATTACTGATAACACCACTTTTAACAAAAAAACGTCCGGGGTTTCGTCCAGGACCGGCCAAGCCAGCAAATCTGATGATGGTGGACTTCGGGTAGGAGCGGATGCTGTTCTCAATTGCCAGTAGTGGATTTTCCAGGTTTAAACCCGTGCTGTTTTCGTCATGAGTTTGGCCGTCGTTGGCATACACCGAGGTTGAACTGATGAAAATTAACTGCGGATGACTGGCTGGTTCTAACTGATGAAGCAATGATTGAAAGTCCGTGAGTTCTTTGTGAGTGATGGCAATGATTAAAACATCACAGTCAAGTAGGGTCGCTTCAGCTTTTTCACCCAGTTGATATTGAATGGCGTTAAAGCCGTCAGCTTGCAGCGTTTTAACTTTTTCTTTGGTGGTTGAAGTCAGCCATGTAGTATGGCCACTTTGTTGCAGCTGTTTTGCCAAAGGCAGTGCCAACCAACCACTGCCAATGATGCTTATTTTCACGTTTAAGCCTTGGGTAAGGTGACGCCTTGTTGCCCTTGGTATTTGCCACCTCGGTCTTTGTAGGAGACATCACAGACTTCATCAGACTCAAAGAACAAAAACTGCGCAACGCCTTCGTTGGCATAAATTTTGGCAGGTAACGGTGTGGTGTTGGAAAATTCCAAAGTCACATGACCTTCCCATTCAGGTTCAAGCGGTGTGACGTTTACGATAATGCCGCAACGCGCGTATGTTGATTTGCCCAAACAAACCGTCAACACATTGCGAGGAATTTTCAAGTATTCAACGGTTCTGGCCAAACAAAATGAATTGGGCGGAATGATGCACACATCAGATTTCACATCGACAAAACTTTTGCGATCAAACCTTTTGGGGTCAACCACAGCTGAATTGATGTTGTGAAAAATTTTGAATTCATCGGAACAACGCACGTCGTATCCATAGCTTGAAGTGCCGTAGGAAATGATTTTGTTGTTGCGGGCGGTGGTTCTGACTTGGCCCGGCTCAAACGGGCTGATCATGTCGTGCTCTTGTGCCATGCGGCGAATCCAGTGGTCTGATTTGATGCTCATAATGGTTTTAAAGTTTATAGTTTATGCAGTTTAAGGCTGTCAGTTAATTTGAATTTAATCGGTAATTTGCCCAAATTTTGTGCGGCACGCAAAGCTATTTTCAGGGCTTTTTGATTCAAGGGGTGGTCCTGATGCCAAATGGCAGTTGGTTTGCCATCATCCATGTGTGTTCTGATGTCGATGTTCAATGGCATTTGTCCCAATAAAGGCACTTCAAACTCCTCAGCCATTCGTTGGCCACCATCCTGACCAAAAATATGGGCTTCATGACCACAGTTTTCACAGACATAGGTGCTCATGTTCTCGATTACACCCAGCACCGGTATGTCGACCTTATTAAACATGGCCAAGGCTTTTTGCGCATCCAGCAAGGCAATGTCCTGCGGTGTGGTAACCAGTACGGCAGCGGTCACCGGAATTTTTTGTATCATGGTTAATTGGATGTCACCGGTGCCTGGTGGTAAATCCATGATCAGGTAATCAAGGTTTGACCAGCGGGTGTCTTCAATCATTTGCATCAAAGCTTTGGTAACCATGGCGCCGCGCCAGATCGCTGGATCCTTTTCACCCAGAATATAGCCCAATGACATGGTTTGCAGACCATCGGCATCAATGGGCAAAAAGGTTTTGTTGTCCGGTGATTCAGGCTTTTGGCTGACTCCCAACATTTTGGGGATGCTGGGTCCGTAAATATCCGCATCCAGAATACCGGCATTGGTGCCGAGTTGTTGTAAACTTCGAGCCAGCATCACGCTCATGGTGGACTTGCCCACACCACCTTTACCGGAGGCGACTGCGATGATGTTTTTCACACCTTTGATCGGTTTGATGCCTTCTTTGACCTGGTGTTGTCTGATGCTTTGTTTGATGTCAATGTGTGAGACGTTCAAGATTTGTTGTAACGCCTGTTGATAATCAGCAACAAAATCGCCTAATGGAAAACGTGTTTCTGCTTTTTTGTGATTACCTTTCAGGTCTATGGATTTGTCGAATAGCTGACCTGTTATGGGGTCGTTGTGTTCATTGATGTGGGTCATGTTATTGTTCCATTACTTTTTTAATCAATGCCATGGTAGATGGGTCCAAAGCCATGTCATTTAAAGTGTTGTTTTCCACATGTTCCTGAATATCGCGGGCAATGGATTTACCGAGTTCAACGCCGGGTTGGTCAAAACAATTGATGTGCCAGATCACTGACAAGGTATAAACCATGTGCTCATACATCGCCAATAATTGGCCAACGGCTTGAGGCGTCATGGCTTTAAGTAACAGTGTGGTGCTGGGTTTGTTTCCCGGACAACCTTTCATGCTGTGGTCTTCTTCTTTGCCTTGCATAAGCGCGGCACCCTGGGCTATTAAATTGAACAACAGAAAATTCTGACTGCTGGAATCTTTTTCCAACACACCGACAAAATCCAGCGGTAATGCGTCCACGCCTTGATGAAAGGCCTGAAAGAACGCATGTTGTGATAACTGGCCATGATCGCCAAAAACCCACGGTGTGGTCGGGTATTTAATCACTTCGCCTTCAATGTTGTGCATTTTACCTGCACTTTCCATCATCAATTGCTGCAACCATTTAGGTAAACTGCGTAACCGGGCATCGTAAGGCAAACAGCCATAAGCATCCAGACCAATAAAGTTGCGGTACCAAATGGTCATCAATGCCATCAGCACCGGTAAGTTTTGTGAAAAGGGCTGTGTTTTGTAATGTTGGTCCATTTGATAAGCACCATCCAGTAATGCCTCAAACTTGTCTTTACCAGCAGCCATCACTATCGGGAAACCAATGGCTGACCACAATGAAAAACGCCCGCCGATGCTTTCATCAAAAGGCAAGACCATGGCATCCGGGATGCCTGCAGCCCGGGCTTTGTCCTGATTGGCAGTGATGGCCATCAAGGAACTTTGTGTTTCATTGGGTTGATAACCCTCGATTAATTTGAGTTTTTGTTCAACAGCACGGGCATTCATTAAGGTTTCAACCGTTGAAAAACTTTTGGAACTGATACAAAACAAAGTGTGTTCAATATCAACCGACATGAACAATTGATTGATCAATGAATCATCCACACTGGCGGCAAAATATACCGGGACTCGACTTTCACTTTGTAACTCGGTCAAGGCCTCCACCACCAATCTGGGGCCTAAATAGGAACCACCAATGCCGATATTGACCAATTGTTTAATCTTTTTACCAAAGCCGGTTCTGATATCACCAGCCATGATTTGGTCAGTCAGTTGATAAATGGTTTCAGTATTATTTTTACGATTGGGATGTGCGGGATCACGCAAGGTGGTGTGTGTAGCAGGTAACTGATCAGTGACATTAACAATGGAACCTTTATACAGTTTGTCTATGGCTCCTTCTAAGTCAGCATGCTCAGCCATTTCTGACAACAAGCCCAAGGCTTCCTCATCAATCCAGTTTTTGGATAAATCAAGGTACAAATCACCATGCTCAAAAGTAAAGGCATCGTGCCTGTTGTGGTTTTGCCACAAATGTGACAAATCCCGAACCTCAGCCTGTTGTGCTTTTTCTTTGAGGCGATTCCATAGCGGGTTGTTGTGCATGCGTTTGAATGTTGCAAAGGGGTAGGTATTGTAGCTTTGTTTGGGGCAAAAAAAAACCCATCCAAATTGGATGGGTTAAATACGATATTTTACTTTTGTGCCCTGCTTGTCTTGGAGTTTGTTAGAAATACTCTAAAACTGAAACCAATATTACAGCAACGTTTGTATAAAAGCAACAGCTATTTGTCTTTTTGTTAAAAAAATACAACAAAAAAACGAAAAATGACGCTTATGTTGCAAAATTACAACAGTTTTAACCGGTTTTTAATGGAAACTGGCGTTTTTATGGGAGTTATGGTTTCCGAACAACGGTGTTCTTTCAGGAAATGTGTGAGTTGCTGTTGCAGCTTAACAGGAAGTCGTGGTGATAATTCTAACAATGGCTGAATCACAAAACACCTTTCAGCAATCCAGGGATGCGGAATGATGAGCTCTTTCCTGTTTAAAACAATTCCATCCATCAATAATAAATCTATATCTATCACCCGGCTGTGCCAGCGCTGATTAACTTGTCTTTGCATCAAACGGTACTCTATGGTTTTGACTGCTTTGAGTAAAACCAGTGGTGTCAGGCTGGTTTCAATACAAACCACTGTGTTGATGAAATTAGGTTGGTTTTCAACTCCCCAGGGTGTGGATTGATAAAGATTGGCCAATTGGATGACTTGAGTATTTGGCAGGTGACTCAGGTGATTGATGCATCGGCCGATTTGCCTAAGTGGGTTGTTAAGGTTGCTACCCAGTCCGAGGTATGCCAGTTTGGTGCTATTTAAGGGCATTGCTATAGCTTGTAATTAAACTTCTTGCGTTTCACTTTTTTACCAAAAATCAGGCTTTTAACAGCCTCAGGTGACATGTTTTGAATATTGGTCCAAAATTCGGCTTGTGCATTCAGTTCTTCATCGACATGCTTTCTTAGCAACAAAAAGTCATAGCCGGCACGGAATCTGGGGTGGTGTAAGGTACTGTAGACGCCTTTGCCGAACATTTTTTTGAACCTGAGTTGAAGCATCCACATTTGGCGAACGCCATTCTGAATGGCCTTGGGAATCATCAGGACCTGACGCTGATCAGCCATCACCTCTGCCCTTATGTGCAGCGTGTCGCGATTGCGCTGGTGGAGAAGGGGATGGCGTTCGAACGGATCGATATCGACCTTGGCAACAAGCCCGACTGGTTCCGGAAACTCTCGCCGACCGGCAAAACGCCGGTTCTGGTTGTGGACGGGCGGCCGATCTTCGAATCCTCGGTGATCCTGGAATATCTGGAAGAGGTCGGGCCCAATCCGCTGCATCCTGCCCATCCGCTGGACCGGGCTGAGCATCGCGGCTGGATGGAATATGGCTCGTCCATCC
>JAUHXW010000345.1 GCA_030426705.1 Gammaproteobacteria bacterium | reverse complement strand
TCAATTGGTTCAAAATGGTATCATCGGCCAGGCCATTGATACCATTTTGAACCAATTGAGCGAGCAACTACATCATGTTATCAAATCGACTGATTGATGAATTGGGTTTGTTGCGACTGACAACAAAACAAGCTCAACAAAACAATGAAACGCCACAATCGAATCAAGCCGTTTCCGCAGTTGTTGAACCTGAACCACAAGCCGCCGAAAAACTCGATAAAAACGAATTTCGCCTGTTGGTCAAAATGCTACAAGCCATTAAACATGAGTGTCAATACGACCACATCGATTACGATGGTTCAACAGTTAAATACAGCTTGTCCAACAAAACTTTGGTATTCAACGACATCAATCAACCCGATGACGCCAACACCATGCACCTCAGTAGTTTGCATGATCTCATCAACCAACCGGAATTGAAAAGACCAGTCTGGGAGAAGTTAAAAACCCTGATGTCATGATTCGCGAACATCTTTACCACAAGCAATTTGGCACCGACAATCATTTCCGGTGGCGAGGTGGTGAAGTCACACGATTAGAAGGCATTGCTGACAGTGTATTCGCCATCACTTTGACTTTACTGATAGTCAGCAGTTCACAAATCACAGGTTTCAATGAGGTGTGGCTCATGGTCCGTGACCTGCCCGCTTTTCTCGCCAGTTTTGCCCTCATCATGTACATTTGGTTGGAACACTACATCTTTTTTCGCCGCTTTGGCCTGATTGACGGCTGGTCTTTGTTTTTCAATGCCCTGTTTCTGTTTCTGGTCATGATATTGGCTTACCCTCTGAAATTATTGACCACATTCCTTTGGCATTTGATCATAGGTGTACCAACTGAATCATTATTTGCACTGCATGAAACAGGTATGGCCATCACACAATTCGAACAACGCCAGTACATGATGTATTTTTATGGCGCAGCCATTGTGGGCATTTTCGGTATTTTAATGTTGATGCATGTCAATGCCTGGGTTAAAAGAAATAGACTGGAACTCGATAAAATGGAGCGGTTGATCACTGTACAATCTTTAACCCATCACGCGCTTTCCACAGCCATCGGATTGATTTCAATCGCTGTACTGTGGCTGACCAAAAACCCAGGGATATCCGGTGTTATCTACTTCCTGATGCCGATCCTACACCCGCTAACCAGTTTTGTTTTTATTAAAAAACTCAACAAAATTGACCAGCAATAACAACCCAATCAAAACATCATTTCTGGCACTCAAAAGATTAATCTTTCTGTGCTATTTTTAATGTTAAGTGTTTTTGGAGAATACACATGTGGTTGTTTATCAAGTCATTGTTTATGGTTAAAGACAGACAAATTGCCAAGGAAATGGTTAAGGCTAATCGATTTAAAACCAAAACAGCAGGTTTTAAGTTGGCAAGACTGTTACGCAGACGAGGACGCAGAAATAAGTTCAAAGCCCATAACACCACTCATTTGAAATTTAAGGTTAAATGACGTATTCAGAATTGTTTAAAACTTTTTGAGTCAATTTTTCAAGCTCGGGTAAAACCAATTCTTTAAACCAGGGATTTTGGCTTTGCCAATAACGATTTCTTGGCGAGGGATGAGGTAAAGGAAAAAATTCAGGTAAGTATTTTTTGAAATTTTTGACGTTTTCGGTCAGTTTTTTTTGGTTTTCTTTGAGGTAGTGATTCTGGGCATATTGTCCAATCAACAGTGTCAGTTTGATGTTCGGCATTTTTTTGATTAATTGCTGATGCCACTTTGGCGCACATTCCTTTCTTGGTGGCAGGTCACCAGACTTTCCTTTACCAGGATAACAAAAACCCATGGGCATCAAAGCAAACAGTCTTTCATCATAAAACTGCTCCTTATCAACACCAAGCCAGGCTCTCAGCTGATCACCACTAGGGTCATTCCATGGGATACCGGTTTCATGTACTTTACGACCGGGGGCCTGGCCAATGATCAGAATTCGACTTTCACTGCTGGCCCTCACCACAGGTCTGACTGGATGAGGCAAGTCAGCTTGGCACAACTGGCATTGTTTGATTCGTTGCAATAAACCTTTCATTGAGCTTTGATTTTTTGTCTTAACTCTGACAACAAACCATTGTGATCAAGTTCGTAAACCAATGCCAGCCGTTGACCCAACACTCCTGCTGGAAAGCCTTGCCGATGAAACCAGGCAAGGTAATGTCCCGGCAAATCCATCAATTTCCTGCCTTGATACTTGCCAATAGGCATTTCCATCATCAGGGCTTTCAGAAACTCGGTTTTTTGCTTTTGGTCGAAGGAGTTCATGATTCCGAACTATCCAAATTGCTCAAATTCTGTTTATCATAAAATTTAGTGTAATAATGAACTGTTGTAATTATGATCAAAGGCAGTATCACAGCTTTAATCAATAAATAAAAAAGCTGAATCCATTCATTGTCAAATGGAGTAACTGCAGTCTGTTGATAAAGCAACTCCCCATAAGGCTGGTTGGTTAGAAACAAACTCATGGTAAAGTTCGACCCTACATGCATCCCCAAAGGCATCAAAATTGACTGGGTTTTATGATAGGTATAGGCCCAGGACAGTCCAATCAGTCCTGTCAAAAGAAAGACATACAACAATGGAATGATTCTGACCTCGCCTTCCAGCATGCCATAAGAAAACCAATGATAGATTCCAAAGACCACTGCTGACAACACAATGGCTTTTACTGGCCCAATCTTTCTGATCAGAACATAAAGTATCGCTCCCCGAAACACCAAATCTTCAGTCAGGGCTGATTTTAAGTGATACCAGAAGCTTTGGAAAATCAGCAAATAATCTACAAAAGATTGCTGCCATTGGGTTTGATACAACCATGAATCCAGTAACAGGGTCAATCCACTCAAAAAACTGAGTAACAAAAAACCAAGGATGAACTGCAACAACCTCAGCATTGGCGGCGTCACACCTAAAACACTTAAATTCCTGCCAACAGTAAAATGCAACAGCAGCCACGAAAGGGCCAGAATAACAACAATTCCTAACATTTTGATGCACCTGCTATGTGTGAAGCTTTCAGTTCAAATTTCTTCATAGAAACACTTCTCTCAATTAACTGACTTTAGGCTGCATCGCCCT
>JAUHXW010000344.1 GCA_030426705.1 Gammaproteobacteria bacterium | reverse complement strand
GGCGATGGTGCCATTTGTCAGAACCTTGGCTGAAGCGCAAGGCGTGGTTGACCTGATGGCGAAAAACGGCCTGAAACAAGGTGACAATGGCCTGAAAATCATCATGATGTGCGAATTACCGTCCAATGCTTTAATGGCCGATGAGTTTCTGGACATTTTCGATGGCTTCTCCATCGGTTCCAATGACATGACCCAACTGACTCTGGGTCTGGATCGCGACTCTGGCATCATTGCCGACTTATTCGATGAACGCGACCCAGCGGTGAAGAAAATGCTTGCAATGGCCATCAGCGCCTGTAAAAGACGCGGCAAATACATCGGCATTTGTGGCCAAGGCCCCTCCGATCACGCAGACCTCGCGCAATGGCTGCTAGACCAAGGTATCGAAAGTGTCTCATTGAACCCCGACACCGTGGTTGAAACTTGGTTGAAATTGGCTAAGAGTTAAGAACCCAACCCCAGTAAATTTTTCGTCATGCCGGACCCCAATCCGGCATCCAGCGTCTTTTGGACAACGGTTGAAGTTTTCAAGCAATAATTATTTTGTAAATTGCTGATATATCAACAGAAAGACACTAGATACCGGCGTTCGCCGGTATGACGATTCAAAATAGATAACCATCTAACACGTCACTCCCGCGTAGGCGGGAGTCTCCTGAGAAAACACCATATACTTGAACTTTAGGAGAGTGTCTGCCCTTTGGGTATTCCCGCCTGTGCGGGAATGACTATATGTAGAGGTTTCAGTTATTAGGCTTCTTTCAATACCTCATCCAAAACATGAAACGAACCAAACACGATGATTCTATCTGCTGGATTAGAAACTTTCTGAGCCATTTCATAAGCTTGTGAACCTGTATCAAAAACTGAAATTAAACTCACATGATCGGCCAATGTTATTTTAAGTTCATTGATGGGCATGGCTCTTTGGTTTTCGAGTTCAAACACGAACCAGTGATCAACCAGAGCATCCATGGCGCTAATCCAGTCGGCCATGTTTTTGTCGGCCAATACTGAGAAAACGGCTCGGGTATGGCCTTGGATGGGGTTATCTGCCAACCATTTGGCCAGGTTTTGTACCGCTTGTTGGTTGTGTGCCACATCGGCCAACACCAGGGGTTGTTGCTTGATGACTTGTAAACGGCCAGGTATTTGCCAATTACTCAAGGCTCTTTTCAACTCTGTGTCAGTGAATTCATAGCCCAAAGACAACAAAGCGGTCAAAGCACCGGAGAAATTTCTCAATTGCCAATCACCTTTTAATAACGGCAATGGCAAATCAACAAATTGCTTTGAGGATGTCTCGTAGGTAAAGGCTTTGCCTGTTTGCTGAATTTGATAGTCAGACCCCAGAGTCAACAATTTTGAACCAAGCTGTTGTGCTTGCTCAAGAATCGCTTGAGGGATGTTGCTGTCGCCATAGACCACTGTTTGTTCCGATCGCATAATGCCCGCTTTTTCTTTGGCAATGCTTGCGATGTCATCACCCAACCATTCGGTATGATCCAAGGCCACTGTGGTGATGATGGCGACATCCGCATCCACTACATTCACTGCATCCAAACGACCGCCTAAACCCACTTCTAACACCACATGATTAACTTGATGCTGTTGAAATATAATCATGGCTGACAGGAAGGCGTATTCAAAGTAGGACAGGTTGATTTCAGCTTTTGCTTTGTCAATTGCATCGAAAGCATTCAATATTTCTGCATCAGTGGCCTGTTCACCATTGATATTGATGCGCTCGTTGAACTGATGGATGTGTGGGGAAGTAAAAGCGCCAAATGTTTGTTCTTTGGTATCAAGCAAGGCGCAAAGAGCCGCCACAGTTGAACCTTTACCATTGGTGCCACCTACGGTGATGATGGTTGGCTTGAATGTATTTAAATTGAGCCGCTGATAAACTGTTGACAGACGCTCCAGACCCAAATCAATTTTGAATTGATTCAGTTCTTCAAGCCTGGCTTGTAATTGTTGCTTCGTATCAGTCTTGTGGGTGGTCATCAGCGACAATGACTTCATCCGGCTCAATGGCTTGACCACCTTCCGGTTTGAATAATGACAACAATTGGTGAATTTTTTCGCCCATGTCGTGACGTGAAACAATCAGGTCAATGGCACCTTTTTCCAGCAAAAACTCACTGCGTTGAAAACCTTCTGGCAAGGTTTCACGCACCGTTTGTTCAATCACACGGGGTCCTGCAAAACAAATCAAGGCATTGGGTTCAGCAATATTCACATCGCCTAACATCGCCAACGATGCGGAGACACCACCGGTGGTGGGATTGGTCAATACCGAAATATAGGGCAAGCCCGCCATTTTCATGCGATTCAAGGCTGCGGCTGTTTTGGACATTTGCATCAATGAAAACAAAGATTCCTGCATTCTGGCACCACCTGAAGCAGCAAAGTTAATCAATGGCAACTTATGTTCCAGTGCATGATGCACGGCACGTACAAATTTTTCACCGACTACTGATCCCATGGAACCAGCCATGTATTTAAAATCAAACGCCGTTACCACCACATCACGACCCTTAAGCTGTCCTTTGACAGCTACCAAAGCATCATTCTCACCGGTGGCTTTTTGGGTGGCCACAATGCGGTCTTTGTATTTTTTGGTGTCTTTGAATTTTAATGGATCTTCAGGTTTAACATGAGCGGCTATTTCTTCCATTGGTCCATCATCAAGGAAAAAAGTGATGCGTTCGCGTCCAGACAATGACTCATGGTGACCGCATTTAGGGCACACTTTGCCTTGTTTCAGGCTTTCTGGTTGGTACAAAACCGCTTCACAGGCTTTGCATTTACCCCATAAGCCTTCAGGTATATTTTTCTTTTTATTGCCGCCTTCGGTACGAATCCGTGACGACATGATTTTTTGAAACCAGCTCATGTGTACTCCCGATTATTTTGCTGAACGACCTGATAGTAGAGACCTTTCCTCGATTCGTGATCAAAGATAAAAAGTCTCAAAATACGCCACTCTGCGTTGAAAAATTTGCCAATAACGGCGTATTGGACTGCATTTTCCGCCTTGATTGGCCCATTTTTAGCTCTTTTTCTCAATTGCTCAGAATCGAGCAAAGGTCTCTCATATTATTCAT
>JAUHXW010000343.1 GCA_030426705.1 Gammaproteobacteria bacterium | reverse complement strand
ATACCGGCGATACATGGTGTATTTACCCCATGTATGACTTCACCCATTGTATTTCTGATGCCATCGAAGGCATCACGCATTCACTGTGCACTTTGGAATTTGAAGATCACAGGCCTTTGTATGATTGGGTATTGGATAACATTGATATCGATTGTCATCCACAACAAATCGAGTTTTCACGTTTAAATGTGTCATTCACCATCACCTCTAAACGCCGTTTAAGTAAATTGGTTGAAGAAGGCATTGTTGATGGTTGGAATGACCCACGCATGTCAACCATTTCAGGATTGCGTAGACGCGGTTATCCGCCTGCAGCCATAAGAGAGTTTGTTAAAGCTGTCGGTGTCAGCAAAAAAGAATCTGTGATTTCGATGACAGTTTTGGAAGATGCCATCCGCAATAATCTCAACAAAACAGCTCCCAGGGTGATGGGTGTGTTGCGCCCATTGAAAGTGGTGATAGAAAACTATCCAGAAGACAAAGTCGAAATATTAACAGGAGCCAACCATCCGCAAGATGAATCATTTGGCACCCGTGAAATACCTTTCAGTCGAGTTATTTATGTTGAGCAGGATGATTATAAAGAAAACGCCAACCGCAAGTTTTTTCGCCTCACAGAGGGCAGGGAAGTGCGCCTGCGTCATGCCTATTACATCACTTGTAGAGAAGCAATCAAGGATGATGCTGGGAATGTGGTTGAATTGCGTTGTACTTACGATCCTGAAAGCCGTGGTGGTACTGCTGATGGTCGCAAAGTCAAAGGCACCATTCACTGGATTTCTGCCGCTCATGCCGAACCCATAGAAGTGCGCCTCTATGACCGTTTGTTTAATCATCCGAATCCAGCATCCCTCGACAACTTCATGGATGCAATTAACCCAGACTCCCTGGAAATCCTGCCAAATGCCTTATTAGAACCGGGTATTGCAGGTAAAGACGAAGACGTGGTCTATCAGTTTGAACGCAACGCCTATTTCAAACGAGACAAAACCCACGAAACAGACAAGCCGGTGTTTAATCAAGTGGTTACCATGCGTGATTCATGGGCAAAAGTTGAGCAGGAAAACAGTTAATTGACCATCATTTGACCTGAATCAATTCCTTGGCAACAGTTGAAATTTAAACTGTTCGTCATGAATATACAACTGAATCAAACTAAGCCACAACTTGAACCTAAAGGGTTCGCTTTGTGGCAACTCGGATTTCGTCCCTGTTTTATGTTCGCCAGCTTGTATGCTGTGGTATCCATGGTACTTTGGTTGTTGGTGCAACAGGGTTGGTATTTCCCCGGATTAAATCATTACACCATCAATTTCTGGCATGCTCATGAAATGATATTTGCTTATGGTTTGTTGGTCATTGGTGGTTTTTTGCTGACAGCCATTAAGAATTGGACGGGTGTGCAAACCATACAGGGCAAAGGGTTGATGTTGCTGGTTGGCAGTTGGCTGGTGTCACGCGTAGCGGTGTTTATACCTGGAGTCAGTCCAGTTTTGCTCGCTGTTATTGACATGATTTATCCCTTGTTGCTGATTATTTATATTGCCAAACCTTTGATAGCTGTGGGGAATAAGCGCAATTATGTGATGATCGCAATGGTTAGCACATTGGCTTTGCTCAACGCGGGTTTTCATTGGGCGGTGATTTCTGGCAAATTAGTATTGGCTTCGCAACTTTTGCTGTTGGCATTGATGCTGGTGTTGTTACTGATCAGTTTAATGGCAGGGCGAATTTTCGCTATGTTCAGTCAAAATGGTGTTGAGCAGCGTTATCAAGCCAAATTGTTCCCCAAAATCGAGCTATTGTTACCATTTACAATGATTTTGTTGGCTGTTTCATGGGTGTTTTTTGCACAGTATAAATGGCTATTATGCGTGGTATCGATACTTAATGTGGTTTTGCATGGGGTTCGCCTTTATGGTTGGTATAACGTGCAAATTTGGCAAAAACCATTGGTTTGGGTACTTCATGTGGGTTACGGTTTTTTGGTACTGGGTTTCGCTTTTGTGGTTGTTTCAGCCTTTGTGCCAGCGATTAAATTTCTGGCCATTCATGTGTTTACAGTTGGTGCCTTTGGCTTGATAACCCTCGGCATGATGGCTCGGGTAAGTTATGGCCATACCGGGAGAAACCTGCATCAACCACCCAAAATACTGGGTTTTTGTTTTGCTTTGTTGGTGTTATCAACTTTACTCAGGGTATTAATACCACTGTTTAATGTCATACCTTACTCACAATTGATATTGATCTCAGGCCTGTTTTGGGCTGTTGCCTTTGGTGCTTTTGCTTGTCGTTATTTACCCATTTGGATTAAACCCAGGATTGATGGCAAACCTGGGTAATAACAAAGGAGGGTGTTGTTCAGTAATTTCTATAAATGAAACCACAATTATATTATCTTCCGTACCCGTCATTCCTGCGAAGGCAGGAATCTTCTTTATTTCAAGGACAAAAGCTGTTTCAACAAGAGCCTGTCCTTTAGGTACTTCTGCCTGTGCGAATTGACCGGTAAAACTATAATATTATCCCTATCTGTCATTCCTGCGACGAGGTTAATTGCGGAGCAAGAGAGGGTGGTCTGAACCAAAGCTGGAACCTTCTAAATTGAAGTATACGGTCTTTTTCGAGAAGACTCCTGCCTACGCAGGAGTGACGATTTTTTTAAGTTTATTGTATCAGTTGAGTTTGAAGTTATTTTAATTTCAGTTAGTCAAGCCACAGAATGACGATATTAAGTAACCTTATTAAGCTAGCTTCTGGAATCAGTACTCTCAAATATCTTATCTGCAGAGGCTGCGATAAATCCCTGGTACAAACGGCCAGATTCCATCGGATAGCGCTTGGCAAACTCATAGAAACAACTTGGAATCAAGTGGTTTGATGCCTTGAATTCAAGGTTAACCAATGGTGCCAATGTCGATGATTGTTCCAGCATCTGTTCTGGCGTACCTTTGATTAAACCACCTGATTCATTCATGGCAAAGCCATTGTCCAGAATAAATTGGTTCAATGATTCAATATCGAAAAATGTGGTCAGGTGATTGATAGAAACTGTAAAATGATTGGCTCGGTAGCCAAATGCCGCAGTCCAGGCCGCATATTCACTCTCTTGTAGCAATTGAATGTATTGG
>JAUHXW010000342.1 GCA_030426705.1 Gammaproteobacteria bacterium | reverse complement strand
GAAGATGTCTTCAAGGTAAACTTTGCACCGACTGAAGGTGAAGCTTTTGCCATTGAACGAGATCCTGAAAATTTATCGCTACAAGTGGTGGATATGCCTGAAACACATCAACTTAAGGCGGTCAATCAAATGGGCAGTTTGGTTGGTGGGCTCACTCGTTTAATGATTGATGAGGCTGTTCCGGTTGATTTGACTGACAAAGTTGAAGTAACAACCATCAGTTATGAGCTGGCGGACGGTTCAGAAGTAGTTTTGAAGTTGTATCAACAAGATGAGGAACACTTTTTAACCATTGCTGGTGATAAAATGAGTCGTTTCAAGCCCTGGATGATGAAGATTGCTACCTATAAATTTGATGCTTTGAACAAAAAGCGCGATGATGTGCTGGAACCAAAACCAGCTGCGCAATCTGATTCTGAAGAGGCTGCAGAACAGGCAGAACCGATTGAATAAATCCTCAATATTTTTGATAGTGGCAGCAGTCTATGGATTGACTGCTGTTGCTTTTGGCGCGCTTGGACAGCATCTATTTGCCATTGAAGTTGGTAGCCATCAAGCAGCATTGTTTCAACATGCTTACATTTATCAATTGATTCATGCATTGTTGTTGATGTGGGTGGCAACACAATTACATCATGGTTTTTGGGTCAGGGCTGCAGCTTATGCCATCACCATCGGCGTGTTGTTGTTTTGTGGTGGCTTATACCTGTTGGTTTTTGTTGGTAAAACGGCATTCTCCTGGATCACACCTGTGGGTGGTTCATTGATTATTCTGGGCTGGTTGAATTTAGTCATTCATGGTTTTAAAAAGTTAAAAAAATCATGAATAAACACCAGCAAGCCATTGATTTCCTGGTAAAAAAAGAACCCTTGTTTTTGCCTGTTGTGGAACAATTTGGCGTCTATGAATTAAAGGCTGATGATGCGCTGAATTTGTTCCAGGCGGTCAGTCGTACCATCATTTATCAGCAACTGGCTGGCAAGGCCGCTGCCAGCATTCATAATAAATTCAAGGCTTTGTTTGATAAAAATGTACCGACTGCAAATCAAACCGCAACCATGTCCATTGACACCCTGCGATCGGCCGGTTTGTCTAATTCCAAAGCCAATGCAGTGAAACATTTGTCCGCATGTGTATTAGATGGCAGTTTGCCTGAAACTGAACAAATCAGAACTTTGACCGATGCAGAAATTGTGTCGCATTTAGTGAAAGTCAAAGGTGTTGGCCCCTGGACGGCTAACATTGCCTTGATGTTTTGGTTGGCTCGACCTGATGTGTTTCCAGTCAATGACCTTGGGCTGAAGAAAGGCTTACAAAAAATGCACGACTTACCTGAACTGCCTGATGAGCAACAAACCGAGACATACGCACAAGCCTGGCAGCCATACCGAACTTATGCCAGTTGGTACCTTTGGCGAATACTTGAACTTTAACTTTCCGTTAAATTGTTCATAAGCTCGCAAATAAGTGTTGCTTTTTGCGAACACTCTCACATTTCCTGTTTTTTGTCATCTTAAACTCAATGGTCTATGAAAAAGTAAATAAAGGCCATGAAAAAAAATAACCAACAAAGAAGGTCATTGATGTTAGGAGGTTTGGCAACAGCAGCCATGGTGTCCATTCCTCTTTCCAATCAAGCCAAAACTAAACATCCTAAAAAATCCTTGGATAGCACCAACAAAAATCCCCAGCCGAATCAGTTAAAAGCAGCACCATTGCCAGAGCAAAGCTTTGCTCACATGGTTTTTGGCCGATTGGGTTATGGCATGACACCAGGAGAATTCGATGCTGCCAGTTTTGCAGCCTTGCCAGGAAACAATGACCAGGAAAAATTATCGTCATTTGTTGATCAGCAATTGGCTGGTGGCAATGATTTGGATGTTGATGCCCGCATTGCTGATGCGGGTAATTATGTGACATTGAGCAAGTCATTGACGCAAATGTGGGATGATCATCATGTCAATCCAGGCTCTGGCACGATGAGTTCTTATCGGCCCATATATGAAATGAAACGCTTAAAATTTCTCAGGGCAGCTTATTCGTTGTTTCCATTGCGTGAACGCATTGCTGATTTCTGGCATGATCATTTCAGTTTAAATGGTGATGATTATTATGCCCGTTCTACCATGACCAGTTGGGACAGAGATGTCATACGTACCCATATGTTGGGTAATTTCAAAGATTTTTTATTGGCGACAGCACAACATCCTGCGATGTTGTATTACCTCGATAATTATAACAATTCTGACTCCGAGCCTAATGAAAACTATGCCCGTGAATTGATCGAACTACACACTTTGGGCGTAGAAAATTATTATGGATTGGCGGAACCCGCTGATGTACCTTTGATTCCAGTGAGTGAAGTGGGTGGGCCGTGGCCAGCCAATGGTCTGATTCAGGAATTTTATGTCGATGATGATGTTTATGAAGCCACCCGTTGTCTGACTGGCTGGCGGGTTAATGATTCCAGCAGCCTTGGGGATACCGGTGAATTTCATTACGATGATGATCGTCATGACCGGTTTTCCAAATCCGTATTAACCGGTGGTTGGAATAACATCCCAGCGAATCAACAGGTACAGGATGGTTATGATTTGATTGAGTTATTGGCCTATCATCCGGGTACTGCCAAACACATAGCCGGTAAATTGACTCGATTCTTTATCACCGATGAACCACCGCAAACGGTAATCGACGATGTGGCCACAGTTTTCTATGACAACCGTTATCAAGCCAATCAATTGGAATTGGTGTTCAAAGCTTTATTCAATCATGCAGATTTTGCCGATCCCAGTTATTGGCAAAGTAAGCTGAAAAGACCTTTTGATACGGTGGTTTCTGCAATGCGAGCCTGTGAGGCTGATTTCACGGTCAAACCCGATGATGACAACAGCAACAGTTTTGAATATCGAATGGATGATACCGGCCATTTCCCTTTTGAATGGCAGGCGCCGGATGGCTATCCAGGTGAGTCATCCTACTGGATGAGTTCAACGGCTTTGATTCAAACCTGGAAAACTGTTGACTGGTTGGCAGACAGAAATAATTCTGGCAATTACCTGATGCCTATCAGGGTTCGGACACTGGAGCATTTTCAAAACATTCAAAATCAATTAACACCTGAAAATATGTTG
>JAUHXW010000341.1 GCA_030426705.1 Gammaproteobacteria bacterium | reverse complement strand
TCTTTGTCGTTGGTCATGTTTATATTCGCCACGCAATACAGCAAACAAAGCATTGTATAGCTTTCTCCAACTTTTACTGGTTTGTATGGTTTCTGCCAAATGAATTTCTTCGGGTGTTTGGGGGGTAGTTAGGCTCAACTCTTTGCGCAATTCTACCAACACCGGATAAGCAAATTGATAATCAGGAAATGCTTCAAAAATTTTGGCTCGATCAAAAGTATCGGATTTTAGGTCCAGGCAGCGTTGTACCAGCTTTTCCAAAGCATCGACTTGAATATCAGGTGCGTTTTCATCGGCTTTGATCTTATAGCGATGCGCATTGTGTAATCCGGCCAAGTAATCGAAATGACCTTTGTTTTCATGGTTATTTGTATAAAAATTATTACAAACAGATGCCAGTTGCAGGTCATGGTAAACCTGCATATAGGTACGTTTCTGGTCTTTTTGGGCAGCTTTGGGCTTGGTCGTTTCTGCTGAATCTATTGAAGGTTCAATGGTTATTGAATCAACTTTTTGTGTGAATTCTGCTTCAGCGTGCTGAGCCTTGTTTTTACTTTGAAAGGTGACGGTGTTGATCTGTTGGTGATTGCCTTGTTGCGGTTGTTGCAACCACCAATACAGCAGTATAGCCACTGATACTGTCGCCAAAAAAATCCAATTTTTACTGCGCATAAATCTTACAATTCGTGGTAGTTGTCTTTCACATTAAATTTTTGATGAACCAGGCCCAAGTCTTTTAATGTCTCGGTGGTTTCGGCAAGCACATCTTTTTTGAGTTCAATTTTTTTGCACCATTTGGTGTAAGAGAACCACGACTCAACATCTTCCGGTAACAATTCAAACTGCTCAGAAATGATGTTGACCCGATTGGGATCATTGTATAAATTCTGTGCCTGCTTAAAGGTTTCATTCAACAGGATTTTTACTTTATCGGCATGCAGTGCCAGGGTCTGATGGCTGGCTACAACGACGAAGCACGACCAAGGCGTTGGACATTCACCAATGCGTCGAAATTCGCCATTATCAACATAGGGTTTGGTGGTGAATTTTTCCCAGAAAAACACATCGGCCTGGTCTTCACGAAAAGCCATGCGCGCGCCGTCCAGGTTGTTGATCACTCTGAATTGGAGTTTATGCACGGGCCAATCTTTTTGACGGGCGTGTACATAAGGCATCAAATGCGAACCTGAACCATAACGGCTGATTGCATAACGGTGGTGGTAAATCTCATTAACATCGTAGATATCAGAATCAGCTGGTACGTGAATGCCCCAAATGATGGGTGAGTCGGTATAAAACGACACAATTTTATAATTAGCACTCCTTGAAATGCCAGAAATGGCACCTTCGGTTAATAATACCGCGACATCCAGTTCATCGTTTTTAATGGCCTGAATCATGCCACCTGTACCTTCATAAAAGTCGGTCCACTCGGGTTTGATGCCTTGGGCTTGTAAAGCACCTGATTTGCGGGCCATGTGCCAGGGTAAGTTGTAGTGCTCAGGAACACCACCGATGCGTAATCTGATCATGAGTTGACGATTATTATCAAAATTTGCATTGTATCATCTCGCATTTGTTCTTTTCTGCCAATATGCAGGATTGTGATACACTAAAAAAATGAAGTTTTTCCTGTTTATGCTGCTGTTGTTTTGTTCTTTATCAAAAGCTGATATTGAATTGCTGATTGTGGGTGGTGCCAATGAGCCGGTTCAGTTTGTGGCACTGCCATTTACCTACGATGGAGATGGATTGAGTCCAGCAGTCACCGTTGAAAACCACATGATTCAAGCGCTGTCCAGTACGGGCTTATTCAGCATGCCTTATCGCTATGATCAGCCAGCAGATACCAATAACATGACGGCCTGGCAATTGGCAGGAATTCGCTATGTGATTCAAGGGGAAATTACAGAAGAGAAATCCATGTTATGGCTGAAGCTCACCATTTCAGACACTTTGGGCTTACAACCCACTTTCAGTTCAGCCATTCTCAATCCAAACCAATTGCAACTCAGCACCCAAATGTTTGCCGACCAGGTTTATCGCAGTCTGTTTTATGCCACTTTCACCAATGATACGGACAAGCAGTATTTAAACAATGAAAACCCAACATTGACCCGGTATTTGAATCAATTGGTTGTGACCTTTAAAAATGCCTGGCAAGTGAACGAGGGTACGGGTAATTGCACAGCTGATATACAACAAATGCCTGGAGGCGTGCCGTTCAAAAGCAAACTGCAAGAGGATTGTTTTATTGACAATCGCTTGGCCAAAGCCATTGAGCATGCTCTGGCCGCTGTGGAAACCTTACCTTATGATCGTTATCAGAAAGTTTTTGACAAAAGCTTAACGATTAAATTTATCGCCAATCATTGATGCACAATATCTGAATTTGCATTTCTATGCAGGTGTAGATCCGTATCGATCAAGTGTTTGTCCATATTCCAAGCCCGTAACTGTTTGATGGCCCAATCAGGAGATTTGTCTTGGTGACAATCATGACAGGCATTGGGTGAGTTTTCGATGCCCATTTTCTTTGAGAGTAATGGATTGGGAATTGAGCCCATGTTGTGGCTTCTGGCGTAAACATGAACACCTGCGACTTGGTTTAAGATGTTTTTGGGCATGTGACAGTCATAACAGTATGAGCCTTTTTTACCCTCTGGATGATGGGTGTGAGCCTCTGGTTCAGACATAATTTCCACATGACAACTGCCACAAAACTGGTTACTTTGAACAGTTGGTCTGAGCAAGCCGGTACTGGCAGGTTTTTTATTGTTATGTGGATCGTGGCAGGTGTAACAACGCATGTCGGTGGCCTGATAATGTTTAGAGTCGGCAAAAGACCTGAATAAAGTACCCAGTCCTTTGGGTCGACCATCAGGCCAGACTTCAATGGTGGGGTGTGTTCTGCCTGGTGTTAATGGGGCTTCGGTAAAATAAGGAGATAAGTCGTTGAGATTGCCATCGGCATCAAAACCAGGTTTGTAATTGCGGTATAACGGTTGCCTTTTGCGATAAATGTCGGCACCATGGCATCGAGCACAAACGCTCAAGGCAAAGCCTTGTTCATGATTGGACGCATTGATGATAAAGGGTGCCGTTTTACCCAACACTTGTTGATCAATCCATGAAGCCAGCCGATTG
>JAUHXW010000020.1 GCA_030426705.1 Gammaproteobacteria bacterium | reverse complement strand
AATGCGAAAGCATAAATAAAAGCATTAAAAATCATGCGGATAAGCAGGGTTTGCAAAGTGCAATCTATAAATTAACCATATTTCGAGCTGGTGGTGAAAGAGGTTATCAGACCAATAACAAACAAGTGGATTGGCTGCTGTCTGTACATCCTTTTGTAGCGAACAAACAACAAACAACTTTACAATTAGGTTTGGCCAAAAATCGATTGGCAAAGCAGCCTCTGTTGGCCGGTTTGAAGCACATCAGTAGACTGGAACAAGTCATGATTGCCAATGAATTGCTTGAGCAAAAAGATGCAGATGATTTATTGGTCATGGATTTCAAAGGAAGATTGGTCGAAACCACATTTCAAAACCTGGTGCTCATCAGTGATAATCAGTTAGTTACTCCTCAATTAAAACATTGTGGTGTTAAAGGTGTGGCCTTAAGTTGGTTAAAATCTCATTTTGAAGTGACCAGTAAGCACCTTAAAATCAAAGACTTAGAAAGATCTGATGCCATCATGGTTTGTAACGCCATTCGTGGATTTCGTCTGGTTGAGACAATCAGATTCAATAAACACAGCCAATCATTTCTCACAAAACATCCTGTTCACGATAAAATATCAACGCAATGGCAATTGATGTTTGATTGATGAAAAAAATTATTACCTACGGTTTTATGTTGTTGGCTGGCCTGGCTTTGGCAGTTGCTGCCTATATGTATCAGCAATACCAACAATTTTTGAAACAACCCGTTTTTGAAAACACGCCGGTAACCATTGAAATTGACAAAGGAACTACGTTCAGTTCTTTTATTCAACTGGTTAAAGGAAAAGGAGGGCGAGGCAGTGAATTAAACTGGAAGTTAATGGCACGTTTTCATGAATTGGGCAACAGCATCAAAACTGGTGAGTTTGAAATCACTGAATCGATGAATCCCTTACAGCTCGTCCAATACATTGCTGATAACAACGTCAAAACTTACACCGTCACATTGGTCGAAGGACATTCCTGGAAAGAGATTAAACAACAATTACTGAACAGTGACTTAAAGCATGTTTTGGTAGATGTGACCGATGAGCAATTAGCTGCCATGCTGGATATTCAATCAGGTCATCTCGAAGGGCAGTTTTTACCGGAAACCTACCAGTATGTCAAAGGCGACAAGGATATAGATATTTTGACACGTGCACATCAAGCGCTGAAAACCACATTGCAACAAGCCTGGGACAATCGCAATCAGGATATCGGTTTGAAGTCACCTTATGAAATGCTGATTTTGGCTTCAATCATTGAAAAAGAAACCGCTGAAAGCAGTGAACGAAATATCATTTCAGGGGTTTTTCATCGTCGACTGAAAAAAGGCATGAAATTACAAACCGATCCTACAGTGATATACGGGGTGGGTGATGCTTATGCAGGCGACATCACTTATGCGCATTTGCGTACTGATACACCGTACAATACTTATACCCGTAAAGGTTTGCCACCTACGCCAATTGCCATGCCCAGTGCGGCTTCAGTTGAGGCAGCTGGCCATCCAAACGAAGGCAAAGAGCTGTACTTTGTGGCCAATAACAAAGGAGGCCATACATTCAGCGAAACTTATGAAGCCCACCAAAAAGCAGTAGAAGCCTATTTGAAAGGATCCTGATCATGTCAAAAGCCAAATTCATCACCTTGGAAGGTTCTGAAGGTGCCGGAAAAACAACCGCATTAAAGGTTATGAAAAACACTTTGGATGATTGGGGCGTGCCCTATGTTTTGACCCGCGAACCCGGGGGTGAGAAAAATGCCGAGGCGATTCGGAAACTGTTGTTACACAGTGAGCATTTAGAATCAAAAACTGAATTGTTGCTGATGTTTGCTGCACGTAATGAGCATTTGGAAAAAGTCATCAGACCCAATTTGGCTAAAGGCATTTGGGTGGTTTCTGATCGATTTGTTGATGCCAGCTTTGCTTATCAAGGCCTGGGACGTGGTCTTGCCTGGTCAACCATAGAGTATTTTGAGGAAATGATTGTTGGAACGACACAGCCTGATTTGACTTTATATCTGGATGTCGAACCGGCAACAGGTTTACAACGAGCGGCAGACAGGTCTGAAAAAGACCGCATTGAGAAAGAAGATTTAGCGTTTTTTGAAAATATTCGTGCAGGGTATTTAAAAAGATTAGAGCATTTTCCGGATAGAATCAAAAAAATTAATGCTAACCGTGATATAGCATCGGTTACTCAACAAATCATCGATGTGTTAGAACAAGCCAGGGAGCAATCTTTGTCATGAGTCATTACTGGTTAGAAAAACATTTGTCAGGATGGCATGAAGCTGTTGCTGCTGATCGCAAGCCACAAGCTGTGATTATCAATGGTTCTGAGGGAATGGGAAAAAGAGCCTTGCTGCAACAAATTATTGCTGACTTATTGTGTCGACAATCAACACCTGCCTGCGGTCAATGTCAAAATTGTCGCTTACATCAACAAGGTTACCACCCTGACGTGGATTTATTGTTGCCTGAAAATAACTTGATTAAAGTGAAGATGGTTCGGGAGTTGACGAATTTTTTTGTATCCACACCACATTGTTCCGATCATAAATTGGCGGTGATTGAAGGCGCACACTTAATGAATACGGCTGCTGCCAATGCGTTGTTGAAACTTCTTGAAGAACCACCCAGCCGGGGATTGTTATTCTTGCTTACTGACAGCAAGCATAAATTGATGCCCACCATCAAAAGCCGTTGTATCACCTTGGATGTGGTTTTAAACCGTGAAGAAAAACAGCGATTACCAAAGTGGGTTAACAGCCAAAATCGATATTCAGATGATCAAGTCAGGCATGCCCTGATATTGGCTGACTGGGTTCCTCTCACTGCACAAAAGTTATTGGAAGAAGGTGAAGAAGGTTTGCTCATTGAGCAACTGGACAATATATTTGCAGCTTTAACAGCACAAAAGTCGGTATCTGAAATTGCTGCCAATTTGGCGGCCATAGATAACACGTCTATTTGGGCTATGCTAAACCGGTATATGAACGCATTGGCCAAGTCCATATTGCATGCTGAAAAAGCACATTCGACCATCAATCATGCTTTAAATCAATTAGTTAAAAAAAAGCCGAAAGTACTTCATCTTATTATTAAATTTGCTGACCAGATAAACTTGGTTATGTTAAACTCTAATACTCAGGTTAAGAAACAGTTGCTGATAGAATCCATGTTAATCGATTTAAAAGCAACAGTAGCATATTAGGAGGTTGTTATGGCATTTGCTGGAAATATGGCTAAAAAAGGCATTTTATCCTTGAATATTCAAGGTGCTGCTGAGTTGCACCAGTGTTTTATGCCTTTCATCACTCATGGTGGATTATTCGTTAAAACCAACAACAAATACAAATTAGGAGATGATGTTTTTCTGATTTTGACCTTAGATGACGATGAGCGTATGCCGATTACCGGTAAAGTCATTTGGATAACGCCAAAAGGTTCACAAGGCGGTAAAAGCCAGGGAATTGGAGTTCAAATGGCAGACAATGCCGACATGGAAGTGGTTAAAACAAAAGTTCAAAGTATTCTTGCCCCCTATTCAGGGCAGGATATCCCAACTTTCACCATGTAATTATGGATGAATTTCTAAGCAGCCACGAATTACTCAATTTAGAAGAGGAATTACGTGCCGCAAACAGTGCTTTGTACGTCTACAAAAATTACTCTGAAGGGCTGGCTCAAAGTTTCAAGTCTTTGTCATTAAGAACCGGATGGGCTATTTATCTTTGGTCAAACAAAGAAGGATTATTGAATTTAAAAAGCTCCGAACCAGCTGCGCCTAAAACAGGCGCCTTCAAAGAAGCCATCAAATTTGCTATTGCCAGAAAACATTTTTCTGTTTTCGTTTTTCCTGTTAATGAAAAAGATGCCTGGGAGCAAGCAAAACTATTTTTCCCCATGGTGGTTGATGAGTTTGATGGCGCGGTTAAGTTTTTATTTATATTGTCGAGGGGGCAAAAACATCACTTTTTCGAAAACAAGTGTAAAGAAGTCAAATTCAACTTGGGATTAGATGGCAATTTTGTATTGCGTGATGGTAAATGGGTGAATGTCAGTGAGCTTCCTTAAAAAAAATGTTCTGATTGCTTGCAGTGACAAAAAAGACCGCTTGCAATTCTTTAACTATTTTGATGATCTGGATGCCGAAAAAATTTTCACCGCCAGTGACATCAGTCAAATGAGAGAATTGCTGAATCAAACAGAGGATCCATTTGATGTTCTGGCTTTTGAAATTTCAGCAAATTGGGTTCAAAACATCGATCAAATCAAAGAGATTGTTGAAACTCATAAACACATAACCTCCATTGCTCTGGTGTCTACAAAAATGAAATTAACCCCTAATCAACGTGAAGAAATTGAAAAACATGTTGAAGGATTGTTCTTTTCTCCCATTTCACAACAGGAGTTGTTGGCCAAAGGTGCGGCTTTAACGGGTGGCAGTTTGGAATCGGTCAAAACGGCTGAAAAAGTTGATGAGTTGGAAAGCTACTTGAATTTGTATTTTCAAATGTCAAGTTTACCCAAAGCACTGATTGATACCAAAAAACATGAATTTATTGAGATGAATGATGCTTTTCTTAACGAGTTTGGTGTTAAAAAGGATCAGCTCAAAGGTCATTTTTGGCATAAAATTTGTCGTTTAAGAAAACCACAGGAATTACTCAAGTTACAAGCCAAACTCAATGAGTCTGGTCATTATTCACAGAAAGCAGTATACAACCACAAAGGTTTAGAAGTACCTTTACGCATTGATTTTTATACGGCTAATTTTGACAGTAAATCATATTATTTGGCTGAATTTTATAATCAGACTGAGAAACTTTTTCATGCAAAGTTTCTGCGATTTTTGAGTTATATTGCAGCAGTTGACTTTTCTGGACAAAGCGCATTGGATGACTTGAAAAAAATGATAAAAACCATCGGTGCTGAATTTTGTTTTGTGGTCAGAAAAAGACCTCGTGGCAGCAGTCAGGAGGTCATTTGGGATTGTTCATTAAACAATTATGCTGAGTACTATATTGCCAGCAGCCATGATTTCATACAACGTAAAGCCAAATCTCAAGGTTCTATTTTTTTACCAGCAGAAGCCAACAAAGCCATTCCAGCCGATGAATTCCTTAATTTTTATGCGGTTTCTTCTTTGATGGTTTTTGATTGTTCTGTTGATAATGATAACGATGATTTTCTGATTGTTGGCGGGTTGAAAAGAATAAAAAGGTGGGATTCTTTTAAACTTTTATTTGGCCAACTGGCCAATCAATACAAAAAAACCATGGCTTTTCAGGCCCTGCAAAAATCACACGAGTCAGAAAGTCGGTATGATGTTTTGACCGAATTGCTGAACCGCAGGTATATCATAAAAACCATAGAAACGGCAATAGAGAAAAATCTCAAGTCGAAGGCAGCTATGGCTTTGTTGTTCATAGATTTAGATCGATTCAAGATCATCAATGATTCATTGGGTCATGATGTGGGCGATGATGTTCTGGTCAATGTGGCTAAAATTTTGAATAAAAATGTAGGTCATTACGGTGTTGCTGCCAGATATGCTGGTGATGAATTTTTGGTGTTTCTTCATAATGATATTAATACTGATAAAGTAGCAGAGGTTGCGCACAACATCTTGGTAGATGCGGCCAATCCTATTAAAATCAGCAATGGCAGTGAAATTAATCTTACCTTGTCTATTGGCGGGGCCTATTTCCCTGATCACGGCACATCAGTCAGTAAATTGATTAAAAATGCTGACGTGGCTTTATACAACGCCAAATTAAACGGAAAAAACCGCTATGTGGTATTCGATAACTCATTGGATGGTGACCATGCCAAACAAAGTGAGGAAATGGTCAGGAACTTGCAAGCAGCAATAGAGCTGGATCAAATTGATGTTTATTATCAACCTAAAATTGATGCAGTCAGTGAAGATTTGATTGGTTTTGAAGCCCTGGTTCGATGGGAACACCCAGAACTGGGAATCATCAGCCCTGGGTTGTTTATTCCGTTGGCAGAACAATCAGAATTGATATTTCCGATAGGTCTTTTGGTCATAGAAAAAGCCTGCAAGAGTTTAAAAAAATGGCAAGACAGGTATAAATTGCCCTTGAATATGTCGATTAATCTTTCGCCTGTGCAATTGAATGACAAGGAACTAACTGACAAAATCAACCACATCATTGATTCTATAGGGGTCCATCCCAAGCATGTTGATTTTGAAATCACGGAAAGTGAAAAATTTAAAAGTGTTAAGGATGCATTGCTGACATTCAAAAAAATCGTAGGTTTGGGATGTACATTATCGATAGATGATTTTGGCACAGGACATTCAACCCTGGACTATTTAAGAAAAATTCCAGCTAAAACACTCAAAATTGATCAGGTGTTTGTTAAAAATATTGGACTCAGTCCTGATGATGAGGCCATTTTGGATGCCACCATTGATATGGCCAAAAGAGTGGGTCATGCCATTGTTGCAGAGGGGGTGGAAACAGAAGAGCAAAGGTTGTATTTGACCAATAAAGGCTGTGATTATTTTCAAGGTTATTTATTCAGTAGGCCTTTACCAGCCAAAGAAATTGAAAGAATTTTGAATCAGCGTGAAGAAATATTAAAAAAATAAAACATGGAGTGAACTATTTTGGAACAACCACAGTCAAAGCAGGCAATTCAATGAACTCAGCTGAAGAAGATAAGATGTCTGAAAAAACACTCGATGCCGAACTGGTGAATCAAGCAAAACAAGGCAAAATGGAAGCATTTGAATTGTTGGTTAATCGGTATCAGCAGAAAGTTGCCAACGTGATTTCGAAATTTGTCAAAGACAGACATGAAATCCAGGATGTGGCGCAGGAAGTCTTTATCAAAGTTTTTCGAGCTTTGCCCAATTTCAGGGGTGACAGCTCGTTTTATACCTGGATTTATCGCATTGCAGTCAACACTTCAAAAAATCATTTGGTTTCGAAGTCCAGACGAATCCAAAACACCCAGGTTGAATTCGAAGAAGCGGAAAATTTCAGCAGTAATGAAGATCAACGGAACCTTGACACCCCCGATGCTGTCTATGCAAGGGGAGAGTTAGAACAAACCATGTCAAAAGCAATTGCTACATTACCCGACGATTTAAAAACAGCCATTGTATTACGTGAAGTGGATGGTTTGAGTTATGAAGAAATTGCCGAAAAAATGGACTGCCCAATTGGTACAGTCCGATCAAGAATTTTCAGGGCTCGTGATGCCATAGATCAGGCCATGAGACCATTGTTACAAGACGAGAATACGAGAAAACAAAATGTCAGATAAGTCTAATCAAAACATTTCAGAACTGATGGATGGTGAATTGTCGAGCGATTGCAGCAAGTTCTTGTTAAAAAGAATGCAATCAGACAGTGAGCTGAAGAGCAGTTGGAATACTTATCACATGCTAAGGTCATGTTTACAAAAAGAACACGATGCGCCTTTGATTCAGGATTTGGGTTCTGCAGTGGTGGCACAACTTAACAGTCATGAACATCAGAAAACAACAGTAGCCAAAAAAACCAATGGCTGGTTAAAAAGTTTTACCGGTGGTGCCATTGCAGCTTCGGTCGCATTGTTTGCCGTATTTTCATTCAATAACATGAATCAGATTGAGCAAACAGTTAATCAACCGGTGTTCGCAAAAACATCAAAACAATTGATTAATCCGCCCAATGCCACTGTGGTTAGGGTGGAACAACCCACTGGCTACAGTCGCTTCCCATCGTTGACACCACAGGTACAAGAGTATATCAATGAATCTAATAATCAGCTGACGATTCCGGTCTATTACAATACCGACTATGTCAATGACATGATCATCAAAACGCGGGTACACAACGCAAAATACCAAGCTGACGAATGAATCGACTAACCAGAGTGGTTGCTCAGGGCAAACACTCGGTGACTCTTCAATTGCAAGAAACTGAAAAGTGTGCCGGTTGCACAGGAAGTTGCAACAAGCCACTTTTCAATTTGTTTGCAATGAAAAAAAATGTTTTCACCTTGAGTCAAAACCATCAAAACTATCAACTCAATGATCAGAATAATCTCATGAAGAAAAAACTGTCTTTGGGTCAGTTAATTGGCATCCATATTTCAGAACATGATTTATACAGATTCAGTGGATTGTTGTACTTACTGCCATTAATCATTTGTATCGGAACATTAAGTGTTGGACACTTTATTGGCAAGTGGCTGGGTTTTAACAATGATGTAACAGCCATGATGGGTCTGTTGTTGGGATTCGGATTGGTTTACCTGATGATGCGTAAAGATTTATTTTCACTGAACTTGAAATTTAGGCCAATAGTCACGATTTTAGACAATAAAGGCACTAATGACTGAATAACAAGTCTATTTGATTAATCGAGACCTTTGCTCGATTCGTGAACGAAGATAAAAAGTTTAAAAATGAGCCACTCTGCGTTGAAAAAAGTTCATATGGAATGAACTTTCACGCAAGCCCCGAAGGGGTGAAGCGCATGGAAGCGCTGAATAAATTTGCCAATAACAGGCTCGTTTTGTTGTTAAGGCGGCTTGCCGAAGGCAAAAAGCCTAAACATCCGTGTATTGGACTGCTTTTTCCGCCTTGATTGGCGCATTTTTAACTCTTTTTTTTTCAATCGCCCAGAATCGAGCAAAGGTCTCTATTCTTAATAAATGAAGGAGTTAAGTATGAAAAAAATTTGGTTGTTTCTTTCAATGATTACCCTGGCTACGGCCTCATTGGCTAATTTACCTGATTTTACAGAATTAGCTAAACAAACAGGACCTGCGGTGGTTAATATCACTGCTCGAGATAATGCTGATGACAATGATTTAACACGCGCTAATCCTAATGATGAATTGTTCAGGTTTTTTGGTATTCCTAATCCTGGTCAGCCACAAAATCGTGATAGAGTTTCCGGCGGTTCGGGATTTATTATTTCCAGTGATGGTGTGATATTGACCAACCGCCATGTCATTGAAGGTGCAGACAAAATCACCGTAAGGATGTTGGATCGCAGGGAATTTGAGGCTGAAATCATTGGTGAAGACGAAGCCAGTGACATCGCTGTGTTGAAAATTGATGGCAAAAATTTACCTACCTTGAAAATAGGTTCAACCGATGAACTGGAAATAGGTGAGTGGGTGATGGCCATAGGTTCTCCATTGAGCTTCCAAAATTCAGTAACCAAAGGCATCATCAGTGCCAAAGGCAGACAAATTGGCAGGCAGCAATATGTGCCTTACATTCAGTCTGATGTACCTATTAATCGTGGTAATTCAGGTGGTCCTCTCATAAACCTGAACGGTGAAGTGGTAGGCATTAACACCTTAATTTATTCAAATACCGGTGGCTATATGGGGATATCATTTTCAGTACCCATCGATGTGGCAATGCATGTGGCTGAGCAATTACAAACCTCTGGTGAAGTCAAAAGAGGTTTGTTGGGTGTAAACATTGAAAATGTCAACCAAGCCATGGCGGATTATTTGGGTATGAAAAAACCCATGGGTGCCATGGTAACAAACGTTGCTGATGACAGTTCAGCTGATAAAGCCGGCATTAAAGTGGGTGATGTCATCATTAAATTCAATGGCAGCAAAGTAGAAACCAGTGAATCATTACCCCCTATCGTCGGCAAGGTGATGCCTAATACCGAAGTCAAACTTGAAGTCTTCAGAGATGGTAAAGCCAAAACCTTAACAGCTAATTTGGATGCATTGAATCCAAATCTGCAAGCAGGTACTGATGCAAACGGTAATGCTGAAGTTAAAGCAGGTATCGGTTTTTCTGTGAGCAAACTTTCAGAACAAGACAAAGAACGTTCTGGAGAGTCATCAGGCGTGATAGTTTCTGATATATCCAACAAAGATGTTGAGCGTGCTAATTTACGTGTCGGTGATGTTATTAAACGTGTTGGCAAAAAAGACATTGAAGACCTGAGTGATTTCAGTGATGCCATTGATGCGCTGGAAGAGGATGAACCCTTGGTGCTTTTAATCAAACGTGGCGCAGGCAGTACGTTTATTGTGATTGAACGCTAAGCGTTATCAGTATAAAATACACACAAATCCCATGATTCCCATGGGATTTGTTGTTTTTGGCTGTCCTATAACCTTTAAATTACATGAAAAATATTCGTAACTTTTCCATCATTGCTCACATTGACCATGGTAAATCAACCTTGGCAGATCGGTTCATTCAGATGTGTGGTGGATTGTCTGACCGTGAAATGGCACAGCAGGTTTTAGACAGCATGGATATCGAACGGGAACGTGGGATAACCATCAAATCACAAGCGGTTTGTCTTGAATTCAAGTCACAATCCGGGGAAGTCTATCAATACAACTTGATTGACACACCAGGCCATGTTGATTTTTCTTATGAAGTTTCACGCTCGCTGGCTGCATGTGAAGGTGCATTGTTAGTAGTTGATGCTGCTCAAGGAGTTGAAGCGCAATCAGTGGCCAATTGTTATACCGCCATAGAAATGGGGCTGGAAGTCATTCCGGTTATCAATAAAATTGATTTACCATCGGCTGATGTGGAAAAGGTTAAATTGGAAATTGAAGAAATCATTGGTATTGATGCTTCTGATGCTTTGCTGGTTTCAGCCAAAACAGGCCAAGGCGTTGAATCTGTACTGGAAGCCATCGCTGATTTGATACCAGCTCCCAAGGGTGATCCCGAAGCGCCTTTGCAAGCATCCATCATTGATTCCTGGTTTGATAATTACCTGGGTGTGGTGTCGTTAATTCGAATTTTTAATGGAGAATTAACGGTCAAAGACAAAATTCAAATCATGTCCCTTAAAACTGAACAGTTGGTTGAGGGGCTGGGTAAATTTACCCCCAAAAGGACACCGGGTAAAGGTTTGAAATGTGGCGAAGTGGGTTACTTGACTGCATCGATTAAAGATGTTCATGGTGCCCCGGTCGGTGACACCATCACACATTCACAAAATCCTGCCAAAAAACCACTGGAAGGGTTTATGGAGTCGCAACCCAGGGTTTTTGCTGGGCTGTTTCCAACTTCGGCAGATGACTATCAAGACTTGCGTGAAGCTTTGGACAAACTGCGTTTGAATGATGCTTCTTTAACCTTTGAACCTGAAACGTCTTCGGCCTTGGGCTTTGGCTTTCGTTGTGGTTTCCTCGGGATGTTACACATGGAAGTCATTCAGGAGCGCATAGAGCGTGAGTTTGACATTGACCTGGTGACCACTGCACCCACAGTGGTCTATGAAATGATTGACAAAAGTGGCAATCAGGTGATGCTGGATAACCCAGCAGACTTGCCTCCCATGTTTGAAGAAATTCGCGAACCCATCATCACCGCCAATATTTTGCTACCTCAAGATTATGTTGGTCCAGTGATCAGCTTGTGTATCGAAAAACGTGGCGTACAGAAAAACATGCAATACCTGGGTAATCAGGTGCAATTGTCTTTTGATTTACCCTTAAGTGAAGTGGTATTGGACTTTTTTGACCGATTAAAGTCAGTCAGCAGGGGTTATGCATCATTTGAATACGAATTCAGTCATTATCTGGCAGGACCGTTTATCCGTTTGGATGTGTTAATCAATGGTGAAAGGGTAGATGCTTTGTCTGTTTTAACTCACCGTGAAAATGCCCAAAAACGAGGACGTGAACTGACTGAACGGCTTAAAGATTTGATTCCAAGGCAAATGTTTGATGTGGCGATTCAGGCGGCGATTGGCTCGCAAATCATTGCCAGAACCACCGTTAAAGCCTTGCGTAAGAATGTGACTGCCAAATGTTACGGTGGTGATGCCACAAGAAAGAAAAAATTACTCGAAAAGCAAAAAGCCGGCAAAAAACGCATGAAACAAATAGGCAAGGTAGAAGTGCCACAGGAAGCATTCCTGGCAGTGCTGAAAGTAGATTAAACAGAGGATAGAACAAGTGAACGAAATACATTTTGATTTTGAAGCCTTTTTGGCCATAGCCAGTGCTTTGACCCTGATATGCTGGATTATCGGCAAAGTGAAGTACAAAGGTCAGGAACCCACTGAAAAAAGTTTTATGACCTCGGTTATTTCTTTTGGTTATTCTTTCTTCCCTGTTTTTATCTTTGTGTTGGTGGTCAGAACTTTTGTATTTGAACCATTCAGGATTCCTTCTTCCTCAATGATGCCAACTTTATTGACGGGTGATTTTATTTACGTCAATAAATTTTCTTATGGTTTAAAAATGCCTGTTACACATGACACCATCATTGAAGTGGGTCACCCTGAGCGTGGTGATGTGGTGGTCTTCAGATTTCCTCCGAATCAAAAAGATGACTACATCAAAAGAGTCATAGGTTTGCCTGGTGAAGATGTTTATTATGACACCAGGAGTAAATTCGTTTACATCGATGGCAAACCTGTCAAGCAAACAATTGATGGTCAATATGAAGGGTTTATTGATGACTTGCAAGAACGCAACAGAGTCATCCAAAAAACAGAGTTTTTGAATGAAGAAGGGCACAAAATGTTAACCGTTAATGGCGTGTCAAACCAGCCTTTCAGATTCACCAAACTGACTGTTCCTGAAGGGCATTATTTTGTGATGGGTGATAACCGCGACAATTCATCTGACAGTCGGGTTTGGGGATTAGTGCCTGAACGTAATTTAGTTGGAAAGGCTAAATTTATTTGGATGCACTGGCGTATTCCTCATTTCTTTGAAGGATTAAAACGTATTGGTACCAAGATTATTTAACAATTATTTAACTTTAGTAAATAATAATTAATCTAAACTTACTAACTAACACAAATAGCAGAGGTTTCTAATGAAGACACTAAAGAAAGCACAAGGTATTACACTGATTGGATTTATTTTTGTTTTGGCCGTTTTGGGTTTCTTTCTGTTTGCAGGTATGCAGATCGGGCCCGTTTATATGGATCATATGTCAGTGGTTAAAGCCATGAAAGCAGAAGCTGCTGAAAGTTCTGGAAAAACGCCCGCTCAGATAAAAAATGGATTGGTTAATAGACTTGGTATCAGTTATATAGATCATGTTAAAGCTTCTGATTTTAAAGTAGTCAGGGGTAATGGTCGTGAATTAAAGCTAGAGTATGAAGTAAAACAACCATTTATTTATAACCTATCTTTTTTAATGGAATTTAAAGAACAAATTCAACTTAACTGATTGTTTTGAAAGTTCTTGGCCAAAAAGTTGCATGGCTTAACATAAACCTGATCAGTCAAGCACTTACTCACAGGAGTTTAGGTAAGCAAAACAATGAAAGGTTAGAGTTTTTAGGAGATTCCATCCTCTCGTTGGTTATTTCTGAATTGCTCTATATTAAATATCCTAATCTAACAGAAGGAGAGTTGTCTCGAGTTCGGTCACAACTGGTTAAAGGAAAAACTTTGGCAGAAGTGGCACGCTTTTATCAATTGGGTGAACAAATCAAATTAGGTCAAGGTGAAATCAAGTCAGGTGGTGTCAATAAATCATCAGTTTTGGCTGATGCTGTCGAAGCAGTTTTTGGTGCAGTTTTACTAGATCAGGGCTTTGATCAAGCCAAACAGTTCATAGAAAATGTGATGCAGCCCTGGTTGGAGAAAATTAATCCGGATGTCATCAAAAAAGATGCCAAGTCTCATTTGCAGGAAATCCTGCAACAACAAGGTTTGGAGTTGCCGCAATATAAATTATTAGAAGTGATAGATTCGGACCAGGATACTGTATTTCGAGTCAATTGTAGGGTAACTTCAATGAATTTAGTGATTGAATCAAAAGGCAGTTCAATCAAAAAAGCAGAACAGTCTGCAGCCAGTAAAATGATTGATGCTCTGGATCAGCAATGAATAAAGCAAGCTATAAATCCGGGTATGTCAGTGTCATTGGTAGACCTAATGTCGGTAAATCGACATTAATCAACCAGGTGCTTAAACAAAAGCTATCCATAGTCTCTCACAAGCCCCAAACCACTCGTCATCAAATCCTGGCAATACACAGCACCCAGCAGGGACAAATGGTTTTTATCGATACGCCTGGTATCCATAATCAAAAAGGTACGGCACTGAACAAACACTTAAACCAGACGGCGCAATCCTCATCGCATGGTGTGGATGTGGTTTTGTTACTTGTTGAAGCTTTGAAATGGACGGATGAAGATTTACGTGCAGCCAAAGTGGTGCAACAATCCAACGCTAAAAAACTTTTGGTGGTTAATAAAGTTGATAAAGTGAAGCAAAAAGAGCAACTGATTCCATTTGTTGAAAAAATCCTGGCTCAGCATGATTTTGATGGAGTACATTACATCAGTGCCTTACGCAACAAACAAATTGAGCCATTGATTGATGTCATTTATCAACACCTGCCAGCTGGTGAGGCTGTATTTGATGAAGACCAAATATCAGACCGTTCTACCCGTTTCTTTATCACGGAATTGATTCGTGAACAATTGATGGAGCGGTTTCATCAGGAATTGCCTTACAGTGTGACAGTTAACCTAGAGGCATATGAAATCAAAGGCAAAACGCATCATATTCATGCCATTATTTGGGTAGAAAGAAAAAATCAAAAAGGCATCATCATAGGCAATAAAGGTGAAGCCATTAAACAAATTGGTATCAAGGCACGAAAAGAAATTGAAGACTTTATTCAAGCTAAAGTGAATTTAAAACTGTGGGTCAAAGTGCAATCATCATGGACTGATGACATCAAAGCCATCGAAGCGCTGGGATACAAAGACGAATACGACGGTTAACTATGTATGCTGATATTGCTTTTATTTTGCACAAGCGTGCTTATCGGGAAAGCAGTGATTTAATCAAATTTTTAACAATGAACCATGGCATTGTTGATGTCATTGCCAAAGGCAGTCGCAAGCCTAAATCCAAATTTTCTGGTCATTTACAAAATTTTTTATCTACCGAGATAACTTTCACTGGCAGATCAAGCTTAAAAACCCTGACTGATGCTTCACAGCAAGGCAGTCTTGCAAAATGTCCATACAAAAGCCATGTTTCTATGTTGTATTGCAGTGAGCTATTGACCCTGTTACGGCTAGAAAATGAAAGCTGTGCCGAAATTTTTAATGCCTATCAGAAAACCATTCAGGCGCTACAACAAAACAAATCTGTCAGTTTGCCATTGAGAAAATTTGAATGGGTATTGAGCCGCATATTGGGGTATGAATTGTTACCACCCTCTGAGGCTACAGAAAATGACTATCTGCAATTCGACCCGCATTTAGGACTACAGGTTAATAACCAAGTAAAAATTTGTTCAATGGCTTGTTTGAATTTGTTTCTTGCTGAAAAGGCTATGGAGCCAACAGAAATCAAACAGCTCAACCGTTTAATGAAAACAGTCGTAAATCACTTGGTTCATGGAAAAGAAATTCAAAGTCGCCAATTATTGCATAAATAAAAGTATCATGCTGAATGAAGTAGAATATGTAAATAATGACAACTATAATAATTCTTACGCAAATATAAAAAATAAAATTAGATGTCTTAATAATGTGCTATAGTGCGCATTAAAAATAGGGAGTAAATCATGAAATCTACAATAATGACATTCATTTTGATGATTAACAGTTGCTTTGCTACAGGTAGCATTTAAAAAGACACACTAATAGAAGAAAAAAGCAAACAAAATAATCCTGCTATAAGCTCATTAAGCCCACCTTCTCTTGATGTGCCAAATGGTGATGGTGAATGTTTATTAGCTACAGACACTCCTTTAGGGTGTTTAATTGATACGCCACAAGATAACAATGGAAATCAATGTCCCGCAGCAGGCAATCCAATTAATTTAGGGTCTGGAAATAAATTTCAGAAATTTACTGTTGAACTTAACAGTGAAATCAATTTTGAAATGTTTTATAACTCATACCGCACATTCGATACAGGGCCTGATTGGCATGTATATGGCCAATCTATTATAGGCAAAGGCTGGTCTGCTGATACTGAAGCGCGAATCAGTGCTGCCTATAATTACTCACCGAATTGCTCCAATGATTGCCCGTTGTGGTTTGTGAACGTGTGGAGGCCTGATGGTAGGGTCGTTTGGTTCACCAAGCAAAGATATAATAATAATGATTCATTAGTAGGTGAATGGAATAGGTATTCCTCACGTAACACTGAGAAGATTAGGCTAATAAGAGAAGCTAACCAATGGGTGTTATATAGAGAAGATGGGCTAAAGGAAGTCTATGGTCTTGTGCAAAATCCATATCATTATCAAGGATTACATCACAATGAAGGTAAAATGGGGGCAATTAAACAGGTTTACAAAACTGATGGAACATATTTGAATTATTCAAGTGCAGGAAATTTAATTTTCTATCGGCCATTTCTACCAAAGAATGTAAGTTATTTGGTTAGCGATGCCGTTGGAGATTTTAAATTTGAATATGTTTCTGTAACCACTGAAATCAGGAAGCTGGGAAAAATCATTGATGTTAACGACCCATCAAGAGAATGGGTTTTCAGCTACGATGCAAACTATGAAATATTAAAAACCATCACTTATCCGGACAGTACAGTAACAAAATTTCATTATGATGAAAATCATGTTCAATCTGATGCCTTGCTCACAGGGATAACAGGCAGAAGAGGGATTAGATACTCAACGTATGCATAT
>JAUHXW010000340.1 GCA_030426705.1 Gammaproteobacteria bacterium | reverse complement strand
GTCTCGGCTGACGTTTACCGACCTGCTGCGATAGAACAATTACAGACTGTAGCTGAACAGGTGGGTGCAACCTGGTATCCATCATCGGTGGTTGATGATCCCATTGCCATAGGCATGAGTGCTTTACAGGCAGCCAAGAAAGGCTATTTTGATGTGCTTATAGTCGATACAGCGGGTCGATTGGCGGTTGATGAAGCGATGATGAAGGAAATCAGGTCATTGCAAACCAGCATCAACCCAACCGAAACCTTGTTTGTGGTCGACGCCATGACCGGTCAGGATGCGGCCAATACCGCCAAAGCTTTCTCTGATGCTTTGGACTTGACCGGTGTGGTCTTGACCAAAGTCGATGGCGATGCCCGTGGAGGTGCGGCTTTGTCCGTCAAAACCATCACCGGTAAGCCGATTAAATTCCAGGGTGTGGGCGAAAAAATGGAAGCCCTTGAACCATTCCATCCAGACCGAATTGCCTCAAGCATCCTGGGCATGGGTGATGTGTTGTCGCTGGTTGAGGAAGTTGAGCGCAAAGTTGATAAGAAAAAAGCCGAAAAACTGGCTAAAAAAGTCGCCAAAGGCAACAAGTTCACTTTGGAGGACTTTCAGGAGCAATTGCTGCAAATGCAAAACATGGGCGGCATGGCCTCCATGCTGGATAAATTGCCGGGCATGAGTGGTTTGCCTGATGCGGTTAAAGATCAGGTCAATGACAAACACACGGGCCGCATGCTGGCAGTGATCAACTCCATGACCATCAAGGAAAAACGCTATCCGCAACTGATCAAAGGCTCCAGAAAAAGACGCATAGCCAATGGTTCAGGCACCAGCATTCAGGATGTGTCAAAATTATTGAAGCAATACAGCCAAATGCAAAAAATGATGCGCAAATTCAAAGGCAAAGGCATGATGAAAATGATGCAAAAGTTGGGCGGTAAATTACCCGGAGGGCCTGGAGGCATGCCTTTTTAATTGCATGAGACATCTACTTAAGTCGTGAAAAGATTGCTTGGCATTGGTTTATTGCTGTTGGTGCAATCATCCAATAGTAAAAAATTAAAACTGTACCAATGCCAACAGCCTGATGGCACCGTCGTCACTCAGGATCGTCGTTGTGAAGTAACCCGCTTGACGCAAGTAAAACCCAAACCAAAACGCACCAATGCTGTTAAATCCTCCAAAGTCAAAAAACAAGCCAGTAAACAGTTTTTACAACAACCAACCGAAAAAAGCACCACTCACAAAAAATCATCAAGCTTTTTGACTCAAAATCGCCAAAGAAGTCCTTATTTCAACCTCGGCTGGGATAAGTTCATACCCAAAAACTGGTACCAAAGAAAAATCCAAAGTAATCAATACCACCAGCTGTTATTGAGCCAACAACCATTGGCCAAAAACAATGATTTCAAAAATGGAGTCAAGCTGTTGGTTTATCCCAAAACCCATCAAAGCTTAAGGCAGGATGCGTTTGCCAAAGCCCTGACCTTGTACCACCAAATCAGAGAACAACACAGCAAACAACTGATTAACAGCCACTTCAAAGCCCATGAGCGCTTCAAGATATTCAACATCGAATACAAAACCAGCCATGCCACCAAAGCCTTCACCGAATTTTATATCGACGAAGCCAACAATGACCTTTTTGTACTGACCATTCTGTCACCACCGGGGCAATGGCAGCAACACCAGCAATTGGCTAATTTACTGAATAGCAGGTTGTAGGTTCAATTTTTGGAGATTTTAAGCGATCAATTTTGTTAGACTTATTGGGAATTGTTAAGTAGGGTGTATGTCCCTGTTTTTTCTCGCAAGTAAAGATAGAAAATATGATGCCAATGGAAATAACACGTCACAATCAGAAGTAGATAAATATTTCTGGAGCTATAACGATGCCAATCGCATGAGCGAATTTAAAGTGGGGAGTACCATCAGAGGTCAGTATCACCACAATGCCATTGGCCAAAGGGTGCATAAATCCCAATACAAAACCAACGGTACGTTGGCCGGTGAATTTTTATTCGTATATGATGAACAAGGCCAACTGGTTCATGTTTCAAAATACAAAAACGGTGAGCACAAATGGGATCGAGAAACCATCTGGTTGGGTAACCGCCCAGTGGCGCGCGTAGAAACCAATTACAGCGCAGGAGCTGTGACATCACAGAACATCTATTACATCCAGACCGACCACCTCAACACCCCTCGCTGGATCACCGATGATGTTGGCACACGCATTTGGTCGTGGGAGTCTGATGCTTTTGGTAGCACAGCACCTGATATGGATGTGGATGGTGATGGTGTTAATTTTTATTTCTATATGCGCTTTCCTGGGCAGTATTTTGATGTTGAGTCTGGATTGCATTATAATTATTTTAGGGATTATGAGCCTGGGGTGGGGAGGTATGTGGAGAGTGATCCTATTGGGTTGAATGCGGGGATGAATACTTATAGTTATGTTTTGAGTAATCCCTTGTATTGGACTGACAAAAGAGGGTTGATAAATGATAATTCACTTTGTGGCGGGTTGCCGTATGAACAACAAGTGGGTTGTAGAAATTTCTTTTTTCCGCCTCCGTTGACTTGTGAAGAAGGTGGAAACTGCTGCGAAAATTCATTTGTAAACTGTTATTCAAGTTGTACTGAGTATATTAATAATGAGTTTTTGTTTTGGAATAGAACAGAAACGACTGTAGCTGCCAATGTTGTTTATAATAAAGTTAAGAATTCAAAATCATTAAAGAAAATAATTAAGAAGAAATGCGGCAAAAAAGGGAAGAAGAAATTTAAAAAGTTTATGAAAGGAGCTGCTAAAAAATTCGTAGCAGCAATTAATATAATTGAATTTAGCTCTATAGGAACTTGTCTCATTATTTGTGGTAAAGACCCATGTGAATTTTAACTTTAACATGCTTGTTACTAAAAATATTTTAATGTTTATGACAACTATTTTGTTAATTCATGACCTGTTCTTGGGTTTATATTCCAGAGCTATGTTTAATATATCTTTGATTATAATTCTTATTCTGTCAGATAAAAGTGAGGAGTAATCAGGGACAGGGGAGTAATCAGGGACAGGCATTTGGTAATCTTTTATTCGTATATGATTAAATGTAATAGAAGTAATCAGGGGCAAACTGGGACAGGCATCGAATAGAGGGCTGAAGGGGCAAACTGGGACAGGC
>JAUHXW010000339.1 GCA_030426705.1 Gammaproteobacteria bacterium | reverse complement strand
ACTAACAACCCACTGGCCAACATTCCACCTGTCACACGAAATATATTAATTGCCATCGTGGCCATGTATATTTTTCAACAGATATTTGCGCAAACAGGCAGTGACTTCATCGACCGCTACTTTGTACTTTATCCCATTGACACCCCACTGTTTTACCCATGGCAATTGGTGACTTATGCGTTGTTACACGGCAATTTGATGCATTTATTCTTCAATGGCTTCGCCATCTGGATGTTTGGCTCACAAATTGAGCACTACTGGGGCGAAAAGCGCTACAGCATTTTTATCATTGTTTGCATCATTGGTTCAGGACTGGCCAATGCAATGCTCAGCAATGTAGGTGCAGTAGGTATTTCTGGAGCGGTTTATGGCTTACTGGTTGCTTTTGGCATGATGTGGCCAAACCACACCATCTACCTGGTGATTCCACCGATACCGATGAAGGCCAAATACTTTGTCATCATCCTCGCAGTGATTGCTTTTATCAGCAGCATCAACCCAAGAGGTGACGGGATTGCCCACATAGCCCACCTCGGCGGCGCCATCACCGGCTTTTTGCTGATCCAATACTGGCGCAAAAAACCACCGTTTAAGTGGTGAATGATTAAATGTTTATAATGTGATGCCTGGTTGAAATGATGACAATCGGATACTTTGTCTTAACCAGACAGCCAACTCTCTTTGCTTCATAATTTTGTTGAGTTTTAAAAAATCCAGATCGATGACCACTTTTTCTCCATCTTAGGAAGATCAAGAATCAAGGACACTCACCCAATCAATAATTTCCTATTTCTAAAGTGACTGTCCCTGTTATTTCATCAAGCAAAACGTTGGAGAGCCGATGATCGTCTCGACCCGCCGAGCCGGTTAGGCAGCGCAGGCAATGAATACATTTCGATTTTTGCGAAGCAAAAGAAGAGGTGTATGAATGCCGTAGCGCGTGAATGGAATTAAGGCGGTTTTGCATAGCAAAGAAGCCTTGATGTAATGAGCGTTTAGCCGTGAGCGTAGCGGCCGCTTCCGCTCCATGCTCACGCGACAGACCTGCATCCATGCAGGCCAATCAGAGGCGAAGAGAATAGCCAATGAGCTTATGGTGGTTTTGCAAAGCAAAGAAGCCTTAAGTGAATGACGTCATTCGTGCGAGGCTAAAAGCCATGTCTGCCGCGGCCGCTTTCAAATTAGTCGGGAACAAATTTGAATAAAGGCCCAAAGACATTCCTTATTTACTGTAAAGATTCCTCACAACTCCTGAGCCTGCCAAAGGAACATAGAGGATTGCTTTTTAATGATGGAGGCTACAAACATGTGATCCGCAGCTTTTCCAGCCATCCCATAACAAACATGTAAAGGTAACAAATGCTCTTCTCTGGGGTGACAAAACCTGGCATGCGGTGCTTGCTGCCAGTTAACCAGACGATCAGTTCTTTGCGTTTCTGATAACTCATTATCCATCATGGTAGACTTCAACCAATGTTCAAATGCTTGATTTTTGTGGTTGCCTTGATCCAGTTCTGGATAAAAAAATGAACGCATATTATGGAATGAAAAGCCTGAACCCACCACCAATAAATTGTCCCACTGAAGCTGACTCAATGCTTTACCAATAGCGATGTGCTGTTGGGCGTCCAAAGTGTGTACCAGCGAAAGCTGTACACAAGGTATATCAGCATCAGGATACATGATTTTTAAAGGCACAAATAAGCCATGATCGAATCCCCGGCTGGGATTAAGCTTACTTTTAATACCCGCTGAAGATATTTTTTGATGAACCTGGCTTGCCAAATCCGGCTCTCCAGCACAGGGATATTGGATGCTGTATGACTCTTCTGGGAAACCACCATAATCATAAATCAAGGAGGGATTAGCTCCTGATGTGACAGTCGGTTCAGTCGCCTCCCAATGTGCACTGATAACCAGGATTGCACTTGGCTTTGCTATTTTTTGACTCAGCATTTTTAAAGTACTGACCATTTCCTGATGATCAGGATCACCCAATAGTGGCAATGGACCTCCACCGTGTGATATGTAAATAATGTTGTTATTCATGTTAAATTTTAAAAAAGTGGATCTGCCTATTTTTTTATATGTTGTCTGGCCCTTTTGGCACGATACCATTTGGGTTCAGTGCTTTGATTGAATAATAACCTGCTTTGATATGATCTAAATTAACGGTATTACTGATACCAGGGATGGACCAAATGTTATGTAGGTATTGATGAAGGTTTGGCATTTGCTTCAGGGTATTTCTGTTACATTTAAATACGCCATGATAAGCAACATCAAAGCGAATCAATGTCACAAACAAACGAATGTCACTTTCAGTTATCTCATCACCAAATAAATAAGTCCGACCATCACTCAACCGCTGCTCCAAATCATCAAGAGTTTGAAAAACTTTGGAATATGCCTCTTCATATGCAGCCTGAGTGGTAGCAAAACCAGCCTGGTAGACACCATTATTCAAGTTTGTGTATACAATTTCATTTAACGCATCAATCTCTTGACTCAATTGGTCTGGGTAAAGATCTGGTCCGGCTTTTACCAATGTATTGAATGCTGAATTAAACATGCGCAAAATATCAGCAGATTCATTGTTTACAATGGTTTGGGTTTTCTTGTCCCACAAAACCGGTACTGTGGCTCTCCCGGTAAATCCCGGGTCTACTTGTGTATACAATTCGTGCATATAGGTCACTTGATTCAACTCATCCTCATCGCTGTTGGGGTAACCACCAAATTGCCAGCCCTGGTTCGTTAAAACGGGATTGACTACAGAAATGGTGATTAAATCTTTGAGCCCTTTCAGCGCTCTTGCCATCAAAACCCGGCAAGCCCATGGACAAATATAGGCCACATACAAATGATAACGATTGGCTTCCGCTTTGAAGCCACCCTCGCCTGTGATTCCAGGTGAGCCATCTGCCGTGACCCAATTTCTGAATGATGAGGTTTGACGTATAAAACGACCCTGCTCATCTTGATTTTGTACGGGTTGCCAATTTTCTTGCCACTTTCCTTCAACTAACATCATGTCACCTTTTATTCGGCACCTCCTCGAATTGAGGAGGTGTATTTTCTAAAAATTCAATTCAATACCACGCTTGACTTCAGCTTTTAAGATCTTCAGTTTTTATTTAAAGATTTCACCAAAACTTTATCTATTGCAATGCTGCCA